>NZ_JACJOD010000031.1:300000-481653 GCF_014695385.1 Trichocoleus sp. FACHB-46
GCAGTGCAGTTGCCCAACAACCAACAACGGCACAATCTCGCTAGTGTAGTGGTGAGCAATGGTCGGCTTTACACATTAAACGCTTCCACTACCGAGCAACGGTGGCCCAAAGTGCGTAGTTTATTTTCAAACGTCGTCAACTCTTTTTCAGTTAATTAAGTCCAGTAAGTCCAGTTAATTAAGGTTGGATGGGTATCCCACAGTTTGTTTTAGCCTCCGCTTCTCCCGCTCGTCGTCGCTTGCTACAGAATGCTGGCATTCAGCCACTTGTCAGTCAGAGCAATTTTGACGAGTCTCAGGTACAGCTATCAAATCCAGCAGACTTGGTGCAAACGCTGGCGCTGCGTAAAGCTGAAACCGTCACCCCTTACTTTACAGAAGCCCTGATTCTAGGCTGCGACTCTGTCTTAGCGATTGACGGAGAAATTCACGGCAAACCCGCTGATGCAGCCGATGCGATCGCCCGTTGGCAACAAATGCGGGGAAAAATTGGTGATTTATACACAGGCCACGCCCTGATTGACCTCACCCGAAACCAATCCCTAGTCCGCTGCCGTGTGACTCGCGTCTACTTTGCCAATGTCAGCGATCGCCAAATTGAGGCATACGTGGCGACAGGTGAACCGTTGAATTGTGCGGGCTGTTTTGCCTTGGAAGGAAAAGGCAGCGCTTTTGTCGAGAAGCTAGAAGGCTGTCATACCAACGTGATCGGCTTGAGCATGCCACTGCTCCGACAAATGGTGAGCGACTTAGGCTATGACATTACCGACTTTTGGGGTAGGACTATTAGCTGATAACTAAACCCAATATTCTAACTAAGGTAGTATAAAGATTTCAACAAAATCGAGACATCTCTGACTAGACTGTAAATAGCAAGCAAATCCTTTGGTGGTCTGTCCTAGATCACATTGCTAAGGCTCCATACCAGTTAAAGTTTGTATGAAGCTGGCTTGGAATCTTTTATTCCAGCAGTCATGAGTAAAGTCTGATGGCTCCTTCATTAGCAGATCTATCTAATTTTCGCGCTAACATCTTGAACCAAACGGCACCAGGCCAAGTTTGTGGTTCAATCCAGTTGTTTCGCGATCGCTACAAGGTTTTGCGTGTTCTAGGTCGCGGTGGCTTTGGGGTCACTTTCCTAGCGCGGGATGTCTCCTTGCCATATCACCCACTCTGTGTCATTAAGCAACTGTGTCCCAAAGTCAACGATCCTGTGACGTTGGATCGAGCCCGGAAGCGATTTGAGCAAGAAGCCAAAACTCTTAGCAAATTAGGCAGTCACGCGCAAATCCCTCAATTATTGGACTACTTTGAGGCGGACGGCGAGTTCTATCTCGTGCAAGAATACGTCCGTGGCTCTACCCTCGCCCGGGAGATTCGGCGCTACGGTCCCCAATCTGAGGTAGTGGTCAAGCGATTTCTGGTAGAGATGCTGCCGCTTCTGCGCTACGTCCACAGCCACCGAGTCATCCACCGAGACATTAAACCCCAAAATATTATTCGTTGCCGAGATGACGGTCGGCTCGTTCTGATTGACTTCGGTGCTGTCAAGGAGCAGATTGCACGATTGGAAGACACCAGTCAGCGAGCCCCTACTACGCATTTTATTGGTACTGTTGGCTTCGCTCCGCCAGAGCAACTGTCGATGCGCCCAGTCTTTGCTAGTGATATCTACGCTTTGGGCGTTACTTGCGTGTATCTGCTCACAGGCAAGTCCCCGTTCGATTTTGACTACGACCCCAGTACAGGGGAAATCGACTGGCAAGGCTCAGCTCAAGTCAGTGAGCATTTTGGTCGCGTGCTCACCAAGATGTTGCACCATGCGCCACGCGATCGCTACCCATCAGCCGAGGCTTTACTCCGGGCACTCAATCTAGAGCCCTATCTGGATAGCCTTTCCAATTGCATGACGGTACAACCCCACCGCCCTGAACCAGAACATTCAAGTACCGCTGGAGCGGCTGATGGTTATCAGTCTCCGATTACCAGAACGGCGATCGCTATTCGCGAATGGAAGACAAAGTTACAAAACCGAAATTTGATCAAACAGAAGCACCTAGTTCCGGTCGGTGCTGTGACTACCCCAGCTCGGACTCAGTTTCGTCACCAAGACACTTGAGGCAGCAACTCAAGTAAAGTTGGTTGGTATCAGCATCAAAACTTTCATGAAGTGCTCCGGACGTTAGAGGCGTTCCGGAGCTAATTGAACTTAGATTGAACGTAAACAGGTTTTAGTTAAAGTTAAACTCAGACTCGTTATCCCAAGCTTGGATATCTGAGCAACTGAAGTTATTCTGACTGTAACAACCTGCGACTATTCACTTTGCTGCGTAGTGCCATGCCATTTTCGAAACAGCTTCCTGCTCCAGTTAGTCACCTGAAAGCCAGACTACGGGCTCTAAAGCAGCCTATGGTATGGGGACCTGGCATCATCTTGATGCTGATTGTGCTATTTACCCTGGAATATTGGTTGCATCCAGAGTGGTTTGAAAATACTCAGAGCGCTACGAATGTTGAGGGTGGGTTTAATCCTGCCGTCTCATCGGAAGATGGAGCCATTGGCGCGGATATTGACAGTTTGCCGCTACTACTAAACCAACTTAACAGCGCTCCTGCTGACCAAGCCCAAAATAAGCAGGAAGGCGGCAAGGACAAGGTAGCTACCAAGCCGAGCCTGTTTAGTGAGCTGCTGAAACCTAAGAACCCAGCCACTACTCAGAACGGCAACAGCACGCCCAGCAACAGTTTATCTGCTCCCGGATCGGCTACATCACCCCTGCTCAGCTCTAACGGGGGTTTACCCAGTCAACCCGGAGACGGGGCAACGCCTGGATTTACAGGGCTTAACGCGCCTGGCTTGCCCACTACAGCGCCAAGTGCTTTATTAGCTCCCCCTAAAGCTTCCACTATCCCTAGTTTAAATTTGCCGAACACCTCTAGTACCCCTGCTTCAGCCCCTGTTAGTGCCCTTCAAACCGCAATAGAGCAGGCTCAATTACAGAAAAATGCCGCAGGCGCTTCTCCATCAAGCCCGACGACGGGACTGGACAATAACACCACTTCGCCTAGCTCCACTCAGCCCTCTGCTCAACCCAATGCGATCGCTCCTGGTTTTAGTAATGGCGGCATCAACTACAGTTCCACTCCAGGGGTGAGTAGTGCTCCTCCTAGCAACTCCTTTAACTATCTGACTCAGCCCCAGCCAGATAGCAGCCTTCCCTCTGGGATTGCGCCTGTTGTCCCTGATGCCCCAGCGATCGCCCCAGTGGTGCCGAGCACTAACTTAAACCCCAACTTCGGGCAGTCTTCTTTTTCAGGATCTCAAAACAACAACGGCTTCAACAACTCTGGCTTTTCTGGCAATGCAGGCATTCAGCCCAGCCAACTGAATCAACAGCCCTTCTCCACGCCGCGTCGGGTTCCAGGACGAAACATTGGAGGCGGACAAATTAACACCTTCTCTAATCCGTAAATCATTGAGTCAAATCTTACAGGGAAGGCAGGAACCAAGAAAACTATAAAGTTCTGGCTCTTGCCTTCTAGCTCCTAGGCTGCTCTTTCTAGTCGCTTAGTCATTAAAGTGCTGAATAATTGCTTCAGCAAATTCCGAACACTTTAGTGGTTCTACTGGAGGCTCCATCATGCGAGCCAAGTCATAGGTGACTTCACCCTGAGAAATTGCCGCACCAATTCCCCTCTTAATCAGGTCGGCTGCTTCTTGCCAGCCCATATATTCCAGCATCATCACCCCAGATAAAATCACCGACCCAGGATTAATGCGATCGAGCCCAGCATGCTTAGGAGCCGTGCCATGAGTCGCCTCAAAGATGGCACAACTATCCCCAATATTGGCCCCGGGTCCCATCCCCAAGCCCCCGACGATCGCCGCTGCCGCATCAGATAAGTAGTCTCCATTCAGATTCATCGTGGCCAGAATCGAGTATTCATCCGGTCGAGTCTGGATCTGCTGGAAAATGCTATCTGCAATGCGGTCATTCACCATCACTTTGGTCTTCCACTGACCGTTGCCGTGGGTATCCCAAATAGCGTTAAGCACTGTTTCCACTTCTTGACGAATCTGCGCTTGCTTTTCCTCAGTCAGAGCGTCGTAACCTGGTTCAATTTGGCGAGCATTGTCTTCTACAGAAAGGTTAGGGTTGCCTTCTTTGTTACCCAGAATCCAAGACTCTCGCTCTGTCACGCATTCATGACGAAACTCAGTTGTAGCTAACTCATAACCCCAATCCCGGAATGCACCTTCGGTGTACTTCATAATGTTGCCTTTGTGCACTAAAGTCACCATTTGCTTTTTCGCGGGAAGTCGTAGCGCATGTTTAATGGCTCGTCGCACGAGACGCTGAGAGCCTGTCTTACTGATAGGCTTAATGCCAATCCCCGAATCTAAGGGAATTTGTTTGTTGCGGTGCTCTGGAGTCGCAGGAATCAAATCGGTGTTTAGCAACTTAATCAAGCGATCGCCGATTTCACTGCCCTGCCGCCACTCAATGCCTAGGTAAATGTCTTCAGTATTCTCCCGATAGACAATCACATCCAGCTTTTCTGGGCTTTTGTGTGGCGAAGGGGTACCTGGATAATACTTACAAGGACGTACACAGGCATAAAGGTCGTGAATTTGACGTAGAGCCACGTTGAGCGAGCGAATACCACCACCCACGGGAGTTGTGAGCGGTCCTTTAATCGCAACTCCATACTCCTTGATGGCGTTTAAAGTGTCTTCTGGTAAGTACTGATAGGTACCATACTTCTCGCAAGCTTCATCGCCAGCATAAATCTTGAACCAAGCAATTTGGCGCTTGCCACCATAAGCCGCTTGTACTGCGGCATCAAACACCTTTTGGGCTGCTGGCCAAATATCAATTCCCGTACCATCTCCCCGAATAAACGGCACAATCGGGTTGTCAGGAACAATGGGTTCTCCGTTCTCAAACGTAATGCGGCTTCCAGTTTCGGGGGGCGTAAGCTTTTCGTACATAACCTAACAGCGGCTCCTGATTACCACACAGCAAAAGGGTTCAGGGGAATATGCTAAGCGATCGCGCGGGTAAAAAAACACTCAATCTGAACCAAGTTACTTTTGTTGACGTGGCTATCCATGCTCCATATTTCTCTGGTAGGCTATCAGGCTTGTGGCACTGCTAGGACGCAACCAGCTCTGGTTGGCTCCAAATTCTTGAATGAATTAGCAACATTCCTAGAGTACACAACCTAAATAGTGAGCTGATAGGAGGGAATTCTTACAATAGAAGTGGCAATAGAATTTAGTTTTACTAAATCAAGGCAGCATTATAGCGATCTCCAATGGGTTGTCAGAGTCGCATTCCCGAGGGTGGGCTTTTCACAACCCGCCAATTACATAAATTATTTAAGACTGCTGTATCAACAAAAATCATTCCTAGTTTGCTTCAGCAATCTTAAGCAAACTGATATACAACCCATATTAGGAATAGATTGAGTGCCTGTTAAGCTGTTTGTACTGCGTGCGTGAGAGCTTGGATGAAAAGAATTTTAGTCGTCGATGACGATACTACTTTACGAATCGCTTTAACACGCTACCTCCAAAATCGTGGATACGTGGTTCAAGACGCTGGCTCTGGAGTCGAAGGACTATCAGCTTTTGAACAAAGCTCTCCGGATTTAGTTGTATCGGATGTCATGATGCCAGAAATGGACGGGTTCGAATTTTGTCGCCGTCTTCGGGCCATGCGCTCTGGTCAGCTTGTACCCTTTATCTTTCTGTCTAGCCGAGGAGAAGTTGAAGACCGCATTCAAGGGCATGACATTGGCGCAGATGACTACTTAATCAAACCGTTTGAGCCGAGGGAACTAGTCGCCAAAATTGAGGCCCAGTTAGAGCGATCGCGCCGCACTCATGCTGAGATCATTCGCTTAATTCAGCAATCCAACGTTACTACTGAAGCCAGTCCCACCCCCCTACCGCTCACTCCCGCTGAGGAAAAAGTCTTTTGGGAAGTGATTCAAGGCTATACCAACAAGCAAATTGGCGATCGCTTATTTGTCAGTCCCCGCACTGTGCAAACTCACCTCAGCAATATCCTGAGTAAGTTGCAGCTGGAAAATCGTTCCCAGCTCGTTCGCTTTGCCTTTGAGAGAGGCTATCATCCCCCCACGGAAGCGAAAGAGGCAGAGTAACTAAGCCGAATCCAGGCTCAGCAGAGTTACGGAGTGATTTGTTGGTACCATAAGGGTTGGGCGGAGCATCTCCGCAGGAAATTGATTGACTGCTGAGAGCAAAGCTAAGTGATGATTCCTGGCGTTTATACCTTGACTGAACTACAGCAAGCAATTGCCGCAGCGCCAAACCGCTGGCGACCTTTAGTGTTCACTAACGGTTGCTTCGATCTACTCCACGTTGGACATATCCGCTACCTCCAGTCGGCAAAAACTCTAGGGCGATCGCTAGTGGTTGGTCTCAATCATGACGCTTCTGTTGCCGCCATTAAACCTCACACACCAGGACAGCCACCTCGACCAATTGTTCCAGCAGAGCAGCGAGCCGAACTCTTAGCAGCGCTCAAACCTGTAGATGCAGTCGTTGTCTTTGCAGAAACCACTGCTGATCCCCTAATTGCCGCCCTTAAACCTGATGTCTATGTCAAAGGCGGAGACTATCAGCTGGAGACTTTACCAGAAGCGTCCAGTGTCCGAGCCTGTGGGGGTCAGATAGAGTTTGTTCCTGTAGAAGTACCTACCTCTTCCACAGCCATCATCAATCGAATTTTGCAGTCCAGCGGATAAAATGAGCTTTCTGAGGCGCGGCTATCCAGCAGCGATCGGGGGCATTTAGATTCCAGCTAATTTTTCCAGCCTGCGTTGGGCAAGAGCTTCCAGTCCATGAATGAATTGCAGCAACTTGACATGAGCGGTTTCACTACTGATTCAAATCTCTCTTCTGCAACCCATACCGCGAGTCACCTAGACGACCTCCGGCTCAAGTTAAAGTCGGACTCTCCTAAGACTCAGTTGCAAGCCTTGCAAGACATCATTCAGGCAGACGAAGTAGGGCTAGCCTTATTGATGGAGTTTCTGCTAGAGCGCCGTGCTGCCGTTCCAAGCTTCGTTGAAGGCACAGCGTATCAAGCGCTTTATGCAGCCAATTCTCCCAAAGCCGCAGAATTTCTTCAAACCCACTTCCCTACAGGTATTGTTCCTCTGCGCTCTGAGGGCAACATTGACTACAGCGAACTGCAAAAGTTACTGGCTCAACAAGAACTAGAAGCAGCCGATCGCCTTACCTTAGAGAAACTCTGTGAATTAGCGGGTCCTGCCGCAGCCCAACGTAAATGGGTCTACTTTACAGAAGTTGGTAGCCTACCAATCACAGACTTACAAACCATTAACAGCCTCTGGCTTGTGCATTCCGAAGGCAAATTTGGCTTTTCTGTGCAACGAGAAATTTGGCTGAGCGTTGGCAAAGACTGGGACAAGCTTTGGCCTAAAATTGGCTGGAAAGCTGCCAACAACTGGACTCGCTATCCTCAAGGGTTTACCTGGAACCTTAGCGCTCCTAGAGGCCATCTACCCCTGTCTAACCAGCTACGAGGCGTGCGAGTGATGGCCGCCCTCCTAGCTCACCCTGCGTGGCTTAGCGCTCCTACCGCCAAATAGCACTGGCAAAAGTGCGCTCAGTCACCCAAACAGTTAGCACTCCAGTCTAAGGCATACGCAGGGATAAATCCTGGCTGAATCCAGAAATATGTAACACGCCAGAGGTACTATAGCCTTGTATTTAACAGCTTAATTTGATACTGCAGCTTTATAAAATTTTTACTTTTTCCGGGAATTTTTCTACTACACCTGAAAACTGTAGCGTAGCCAAGAGTTGTAGGCTCAAATCATGCCTTCGTCTTGGGTCGCCCTACTTATCGAGAAGTCCTGAATTGATTTCTCTCCCTGTCTAATATGTCCTATTTCGAATTCTAGATAGTTTCATGGTTGGCATCAGTATATTCTCTGAGGTATGGCATCAATTTACATCTCATAGCATCATCCAGATACCTGATTCAACGGACTCTAGAATGTTGATTGCATCCTAGGTTTGGGCATAGTGATGGCAGAGACGATTGTGAGCCAAGTGCAGCAGATTTTAGGGTTGGTTCATTAATCATTCAATTCGTTAATCTTTCACTTCACCACGTTTGTCATGCACAGAGTTAGGGCATTCTCTGTATAGTTGACTACCCTTGGTAAGAGCTAGATGAGTCACATGGTCAACACATATGGGGGTAGGGGTTAGAATAATGAACCCTGAAAACAGACTATTTTTTCATCACAACAGCTTGGCAAGCTCAGCTCAAGAACAGCAACGCTTGTTAGCGTTGGTAGACTTGGGGCTGCTAGAGGCAGAAAGTGTTCCAGTTTTTGAAGAGGCTACGCAAACAGCTGCCCTCTTTTTAGACATCCCTGTTTGTATGTTGGGTGTTATTGATCAGGACCGCCAATGGATTAAGTCAGCGGTAGGCTTGTCTCGGCTAGGTCTGATGAATGAGTTGGCCGCCTCTCGCCAGATGCTACGCAGTGATTCTTTCTGTAGCAAGGTGATTGAGAACCAGCAAGTCTTAGCGATTAATGACACTAGTGCCGATCCAGACCTTGCCACTAGTTTGCTAGCACAACGTTATCGTATCCGGGCTTACTTAGGCGTTCCCTTAGTAGACTCCGCTGGCAATTGCCTAGGTACCTTAGCTGTGATGGATTTAGTCCCCCGTAATTTCACTAGCCGGGAGATTCAGTTCTTAGAACTCACAGCCCGATGGAGTATGAGTG
This sequence comes from Trichocoleus sp. FACHB-46, assembly GCF_014695385.1. Lineage (NCBI taxonomy): Bacteria > Bacillati > Cyanobacteriota > Cyanophyceae > Leptolyngbyales > Trichocoleusaceae > Trichocoleus > Trichocoleus sp. FACHB-46. The sequence goes on from NZ_JACJOD010000031.1 coordinate 308,806, forward strand.
AGTTTGAGCGCAATCGTCTTGTCAAAGCGCAGCAAATAGCTCCTCACATTCAGGCTCTCCCAGGCTCCGTTGGTGAGTTGGGCTATGAAATCAATGTCGCCTCTACCAGTGCTCTTGCCATTTCACTAGAGCAAGCGGCCCGGAATGTTAGTCAGGCAGAAAAATTAGCGTTAGTCCAAGCGCCCTTCAACAATCCAGTCAAAATTCAGTTGTTGGCCCAACTGACTCAAGAACTACGCACCCCCTTAACCTCAGTGATGGGAATGGCGAGTGTGTTGAATCGGGAGATTTACGGCCCGCTTACGACTAAGCAAAAAGAATATCTCAACATTATTTATCAGAGCGGACAGTATCTCCTCTCGCTAGTGAATGAAATTCTAGAGTTAGGAACACTAGACGATCGCGCTGAAACGCTCAACCTGGCTTCTGTAGATATTGAGATGTTGTGCCAGCAAGCGATCAATACTTTGGAGCAGGCTGCCAACCGACGGGAACAACAAATTCGCCTAAGCATTGAGCCAGGTTCTCGCATTTGGTTGTTAGACAAAAATAAAGTCAGACAGATTCTGTATCACTTAGTGTTTGGTGTTATCCAGGCATCAAGTGCCGGAAGCATTGTCCGGATTCATGTTTCTCGGAAGCAAAATCGACTAAATATTGCAATTTGGGTTTCTCATCCTTGGTTAGGAGATAGTCTGCCCAACACGGAACTCTATACTTATCAAGCTCCTACTCCTGCCGGAATTAATGGCTCTGAGACAGCCTATTCTGGGCATCAGACCTGGAATAATAATGCAGACAATGGCTTAGCGATCGGGACTACGAGCACCAGTGCTTTAACTGCCGCAGAAACGACAGAAGCCGTAGAATCTAGTCAAGAAATTGGTTCTCGCGAAAGTTTGGGAGTGCTTTTGAGCCGCCAGCTAGCAGAGATGCATGGTGGGCAAGTCTCGATCCAAGGGACCCCGGAGTCAGGATATCGTTATGTGGTCAGTTTGCCGCAAATGACTGAACTGGAGGAAGTCCTCTAATCGGGATTCTTCCGGACCGAGCTTGCTGAGGGGTTGTTTTTAGGGATAATGGCAATGACCTTTGCGGTAGCTACAGCCGTTTCCCTTTGACCGACAGAAAACAGCCTATGAACTCAGCGTGGCAACAGCTTACTCTCGCCAATTTGTCCCTGGCGCAGTGGCGGGGTGGAAGCTATTTATATCGACTGGTCGGCCCATTACAAGCATGGCGGCAAAGTAGTTGGCTGATGCAATGGTCGGAACCCATTGGAGCCTTACTGCTGAGTTTTGTCTTTGGCCTCGCTCCGTTCGTCTCTAATGGCTTGATCGGCATGCTGCTGGCTGCCTGTCTGGGCTATTGGGCACTCCTGACAATTTCAGACTCAGCTGAGTCAAAATTTAGCACCCCCATTCACTTATTAGTCTTGTTGTACTGGGGTGTTTCGACAGTTGCAACGGCTCTATCTCCGGTGAAGCAAGCCGCGTTGGTGGGTTGGGGCAAGCTAACCCTTTATCTGGTGCTGTTTGCTCTGATGGCCCGTATACTGCGATCGCCTAGACTCCGCTCTTGGGTGATTACGCTCTACTTACACGTATCGTTGATTGTCAGTGTGTACGGCTTACAACAGTGGCGTCTAGGCACGACTGCCTTGGCTACTTGGGTTGATCCAGAATCACCCCTGGCTAAGACAACGCGGGTATATAGCTATCTAGGCAATCCCAACTTGCTAGCAGGATATTTAGTTCCAGCAGTCGCTTTTAGTTTGGCAGCTTGCTTTGCTTGGCGACGATGGCCCGCGAAGGCTTTGGCCGCGACCATGACTTTAGTCAACACGAGCTGCTTGATGTTGACCTTTAGTCGGGGTGGCTGGATTGGAGTCGTGGCCGCTGGCTTTGTCTTGTTGATGCTCTTAACCCATTGGTTGAGTACACGGCTACCTCGCTTCTGGCAAACTTGGCTGCTACCCATGGTTTTGGGGGGAGTCACAGGCTTTCTAGTGCTGGCTGTGCTGTTGGTGGAGCCATTGCGCGATCGCGTGGCTAGTATCTTTGCAGGTAGGGGAGACAGTAGCAATAATTTTCGGATCAACGTGTGGGCTGGGGTGATTCGGCTGATCCAAGATGATCCAGATAATCGTTTGTTGCCTAACTACATCTTGGGAGTGGGTCCAGGCAATACCGTCTTTAACAAAATCTATCCCACCTACATGGTGTCGCCCCGCTACAGTGCCTTGAGCGCTTACTCGATTCTCCTGGAAATCATAGTAGAGACGGGGCTTATTGGCCTAACCTGTTTTGCTTGGTTGTTATTAACTACGTTTACTCAAGGATGGCTGCAACTGCAACGTCTACGCAACATAGGCAGCCGAGAGGGCTTTTGGCTAATGGCTGCGATCGCCAGCCTTGTCGGTATGTTGGTGCATGGCCTTGTCGATACGGTTTGGTATCGGCCTCAAATCAGTACGCTTTGGTGGCTGATGATCGCGATTATTGCTAGTTACTATGTACCTCAACCCTTGGCAGACAAAAACTCATCTGCTGAGTTACCCCAAACCTAATCTGACTGTAGGGGCGAACGGCTGTTCGCCCTTGTTGGCTTTGTGAAACAAACCGTTGCGAAATAGTAAGGGCTTTAGCGCTTCATTGCTCGTTCCATGTCTCGCTTGTCGTCTCGGCGCTTGAGATCTTCCCGCTTGTCGTGCAACTTCTTGCCTTTCACGAGGGCCAAATCAACTTTGACCCAACCCCGCTTCATATACATTTTTAGCGGCACTAAAGTTAATCCTTGCTGCTCTACCTTGCCAATCAGCTTGCGAATTTCTTCGCGATGCATCAGTAGCTTGCGGGTGCGGCGAGGGTCGTGGTTAAACGCTTGGTTAGTGGTTTCATGAGGAGAGATATGGACATTGAGCAACACCACTTCTCCATCTCGCACCAAAGCAAATCCATCTCGCAAGTTGACTTGTCCGGCTCGAATAGATTTGACTTCGGTTCCCCTTAGCTCAATCCCTGTTTCATAGGTTTCAAGAATCTCGTACTGAAACCGAGCTTGACGGTTATCACTAACGATTTTGTAGCCTGTACTATCCTTACTCATAATTTACGCTTCAATAAAAAATAAAACTTTGTGACTGCCAGCAATTAATTTAACTACAGCTTATTCAACTACAACTCGCCACTCGTAAAGTTGATAATCCACACAGCCATTTTGTACGAGTGGGTCTTGAGCCACGATCGCAGCCGCTTCATCCATTGACTCTGCCTTAAAGAGCAACATCCCTCCTCCTCGTTGTGCCCAATAACCCGTTTTGGCTTGATGTCCCTTCTCAATCAGAGATTGCACATAAGCTTTGTGATCTGGGACGTATTTGTCAAAAAGCGGTTTATCTACTAAACCTTTTTCAATTTTCACGAACCAGGGCATGCATGTCTTCCTTATAACGGTGTATCAATTTAGGTAGCCTGTCTAGATTAGCTTGCACTTTGAACCAGCAAAAACGTCGCTTCTTTGTTGCCTTGTTGCCGCCGCAGCCAATTCAGGACTATGCGAACGAGATTAAGCAGCACTTCGCCGAGCAATACGCCAGTCGAGCTGCCCAAAAATCTCCGCCGCATATCACGTTACAGGCTCCCTTCGAGTGGTCAATGGATGAGATTGACACACTGAGGCAGAGTTTGAGTGAGTTTGCGATCGCTCAAACCCCTATCCCTATCTCATTATCCGGGTTTAGTGCCTTTGTGCCACGGGTGATTTATATCAATGTTTTAAGAACTCCCGCCCTGCTCGATCTGCACCAAGCTTTGATCGCTCATATGGAAACAGCACTGGGAATTGTTGATCAGAAAGCAAAACAACGTCCGTTTGCCCCACACATGACGGTAGCGTTCCGAGACTTATCTAAGCAAAACTTCCGCGCCGCTTGGCCAGAGTTTCGACATCGGTCTTTAGAGTTTGAGTTCCTTGCGTTGCACCTAACCTTACTGCTGCATAACGGCCAGCGCTGGAACAGCTACGAAAACTTCCCCTTGGCATCATCTACTTCTACCCCTCTGCGGACGGATTAGTCGCTCACCCGATTGCTGCCAACAGCTTCCCTACTCCAGAGATTTAATGCCTCTATCATAGAGAATAATCTATGCCATAAATCAGAAACATTGTATTTTCTTTATGGGATTCTAAGAGTATTATCTTGACTATAGAGAAGTTCAATTCCCTTCCACAAGACGTTGCACAGTCCCAAATCGCAGGCTTTGGGGTTGTGCTTTCCCTCCTGACTTTTACCTATTTCAGCAGCAAGAGTCCGTCAAACTGATGATTCGGCATTGGGTCTAGTCATCCGTTCACGAAACTCTGCCTCAGCTTAATTGCCTCTAGAGCCTCTTTGTCTCTAGAGGATTGATATTGGCGTTCTTTCGAGGACAGCTGCGCTATTCACCTCTGAGTTTCTAAGGATAGGATATGAGCCCGTTTGATCGTTCGGTTTCGCGTCGCAAGTTTCTGATCACGGCTGGAGCCTCTGCGGTGGGCTCTATATTTCTCCACGGCTGTTTAGGAAATCCTCCCGATTCACTTACTAGGTCTCAAGCCGTACAACCTGTCTCAGCAGCTAACTTGAGCCCAGAGCAAAGGCCAGAAACCACCACGATCAAGCTGGGTTACATCCCTATTATCGAGTCTGCTCCGCTGATCATTGCCAAAGAAAAAGGCTTTTTTGCGAGGCATGGCATGAGTGATGTGGTGCTTGATAAGCAGTCTTCTTGGGGCACCATGCGAGACAACACAGAAACGGGCTTCGAAGGTGGCGGCGTGCATGGAGGGCAATATCAAATGCCAATGCCTCACCTGATCTCAGAAGGAATCATCACGAAGGGCAACAAAAAAATCCCGATGTACAACCTATTGCAACTCGTTACACATGGCAATGGGATTGCGATCGCGAATAAGTATCGGGAAGCTGGGTTTGCTTTAAATGCGAGTCAGGCAAAAGGGGTGATCAGCAAAGAGAAATCTCTAGGAGCCCAGTTTGTGGCGGCGCACACTTTCCCCCATGTGAACCAAGACTTCTGGATTCGTTACTGGTTCGCCGCAGGCGGGATTGATCCAGATAATGACATCAGCCTGCTACCAGTTCCCTCAGCCCAAACGGTTTCCAACATGAAGACTGGCACAATGGGAGCTTTTAGCACCGGAGATCCTTGGCCCTACCGGATTGTGGCTGACAAGGTTGGTTATATGGCAGCTTTGACGGCTGAGATGTGGAAGGAGCACCCGGAGGAATATTTAGCGATTCGGGCTGATTGGGTAGATAAACACCCCAAGGCTACTAGAGCAATTCTTAAAGCCGTGATGGAAGCCCAGCAGTGGTGCGATGACTTCAACAATCGCCAAGAATTGTCTGAAATCCTAGCCAGTCGGCAATACCTCAATGTGTCCGTCAAAATCCTCCTCGATCCTTTCATGGGCAAAATCGACATGGGCACAGGTCGCGTAATTGACGACCGCTCAATGGCACCTCTGTATTGGAAAGGCGAGAAAGGAAGCGTTTCTTATCCTTTCAAGAGTCATGAACTCTGGTTCCTCACAGAGAGCGTGCGTTGGAATTTCCTACCTCCGGATACCTTGGCGAGAGCTAAAACCATCATCGACGCAGTTAACCGAGAAGACTTGTGGCGAGAAGCTGCCAAGGAATTAGGAGTTGCTGCTGCGGATATCCCTCAAAGTACTTCCCGTGGTGTGGAAACCTTCTTTGATGGCATCAAATTTGACCCGGAAAACCCCAAAGCTTATCTCGACAGTCTCCAGATTAAACGTGTGTAAGTAGACCATTTTAGTTCTGCTCCAAACCCTAAGAAGCAACATCAAGGAGAGTTTTTCAAATGACTATCAGCCTCAAAAGCCGCCGTCGTAGCTTTGATCTACTTGGTTCTATTGGTAGCCTATTCAAGGCAGTTAAGTCACCTGCGATCGCGATCGCCGTCTTTTTAGCGATTTGGCAACTATTTAGCTGGCTGCCTGGGGCCACACTTCCCGGTCCGATTCAGGTGGTGCAAGAGACTTGGATTTTAATTTTGTATCCTTTTTACGATCGCGGTGGCACCGATGTTGGTTTGTTCTGGCAGTTATTGGCTAGCTTAAAGCGAGTTGCTGTGGGCTTTACAGCTTCTGCTATCGTTGGCATCGGCCTCGGTATTTTGATTGGGGTTAATACCGGGATTTACAAATCCCTTGACCCCCTCTTTCAGTTGTTACGCACCATTCCTCCCCTGGCTTGGTTGCCCCTCTCCCTAGCAGCGTTGCAGAAAAACGAACCTGCGGCTATCTTCGTCATCTTCATTACTTCTATCTGGCCGATTTTGATCAATACATCGGTAGGCGTTCGGCAAATCCCTCAAGACTACAACAACGTAGCTAGAGTCTTACAGCTCTCGAAACAGGAATATTTCACCAGCATTCTAATTCCCTCTGCCTTGCCATACATCTTTACAGGTCTGAGAATCGGGATTGGTTTATCTTGGTTGGCGATTATTGCGGCAGAGATGTTGGTCGGAGGTGTGGGAATTGGCTTCTTTATCTGGGATTCCTGGAACGCCAATAAGATCAGCGAAATCATCTTGGCCTTGGTTTACATCGGTGTGGTGGGTCTCTTACTAGATAAAGCAATGGCTTATGTCGAATCATTAATTGTCCCTGCGGAACAGAAATAGCGGCGATCGCTCCATCACTCATTGCATTCGCTAGCAGGACTCCACTTACAAACTCACGCCTTTGCCAGTTCAGAGGATACAGGCAGGCGTTGTTAACCCTACCTCCGAGATGAATCATGTCTACCTTTGTTGCCGTTGATCAAATTGATAAAGTCTTTCACCTGTCCGGCGGTCAAGAGTATATTGCGCTGAAAGGCATTGACCTGCAAATCAAAAAAGGAGAATTTGTCTCCCTGATTGGTCACTCCGGATGTGGCAAATCCACGCTCCTGAACATGGTGGCAGGGCTAGATCTCCCGACAGAAGGCATCGTGACCCTAGAAGGGAAGAAGATCACCCAACCAGGCCCCGATCGCATGGTGGTGTTTCAAAACTATTCTCTGTTACCCTGGCGAACTGTGCGCGAGAACATTGCCTTGGCGGTGAACGCGGTGATGAAAGATTTATCGGTGAGTGAGCGCCGCTCCATTGTGGAACAGCACATCGACATGGTGGGATTACGCCCCCACGCCGATAAGCCACCTGCCATGTTATCCGGAGGTCAAAAACAGCGAGTTGCGATCGCCCGTGCCTTGGCAATTCGGCCCAAGCTGCTGCTGCTCGACGAACCCTTTGGAGCTTTAGATGCTCTAACTCGTGGCAACTTGCAAGAACAGTTAATGAAAATCTGCGAGGAAAACCAAGTCACAGCGATTATGGTGACGCACGATGTGGATGAAGCCGTATTGCTCTCCGATCGGATTGTCATGCTCACCAACGGGCCAGAATCTAAGATTGGGCAGATTTTAGAGGTGGATATCCCTCGGCCCCGCAAGCGCTTGGAAGTGGTGGAACATCCCAGCTACTACAGCTTACGCAGTGAAATTATTTACTTCCTAAACCAACAAAAGCGCATTAAAAAGCTCCGGGCGCGAAAAACTACTGCGATCGCCCGTCACGGCCTAGAAAAAGTCAATTTAGAAATCGGTTTTGTGCCGTTGACCGCTTGTGCGCCTCTGGCGATCGCCAAAGAAAAAGGATTCTTTGCCAAGCATGGCTTAGATGAAGTCACCCTGGTGCGGGAAACCAGTTGGCGCGGCATTGTCGATGGCGTTGCTGGCGGATATTTGGATGCGGCGCAGATGCCCTCTGGAATGCCAATGTGGTTAACGCTGGGAGGACATGAGAACCGCTCGCTACCTACAGTCACCTCTCTCACCATGACCCGGAATGGCAACGCCATTACCCTAGCCAAGCGCTTTTATGAGGCAGGCGTGTATAGCCTCTCGGATTTCCGGAAATATCTTCAGCGCACCGCTCACCAGCGGCACACAATGGGGATTGTCCATCCCTCTTCAATGCACAACCTGCTGTTGCGGTACTGGTTAGCGGCTGGAGGCATTGACCCGGATCAAGATGTCTCTCTCACCACGATTCCACCCGCACAAATGGTGGCAGACCTTCAGGCAGGGACGATTGATGGCTATTGTGTGGGCGAGCCTTGGAATATGCGTGCTACGGAAGAAGGAGCAGGTTTCGTCATTGCCACGGATCTAGAAATTTGGCTAGGGCATCCAGGAAAAGTGCTGGGCGTGCGGGAAGAGTGGGCCGCCGCTTACCCCAATACTCATATCGCCTTAGTCAAAGCGTTGCTAGAAGCAGGTCAATATTGTGCTGACCCCGCCAATGCCGCAGAAGTTCGCGAAATCCTAGCTCGCCGCGAGTATCTCAGCACAGACATGGCCTATATCCAGATTGAGGAGCATGACCCCACTATCTGTGACCTCGATCGGCCCATGCAAGAGTATGCCCACCATCAGTTTTATGGAGAAGGGGTGATTAACCGCCCCAGTCGCACCGAACAGTTGTGGATTATGACTCAGTTGGCCCGCTGGGGAGACACGCCATTTCCGCGTAATTGGGTGGAAATTTTGGAGCGGATCTGTCGAGTTGGAGTCTTCAGCACGGCTGCTCGCGAATTAGGCCTAGAAGTGAACTACAACCGCAGCCCAATTCAACTGTTTGATCAGGTGCCATTTAACGCCGATGACCCAATCGCCTATCTCAATCACTTGAAGATCAAACGTGCCTTCAGCGTCGCAGATGTAGCAGTTCAGGCTTCCACCCGCACAGCTGCCTAGTATTTTGCCCCCTAGCCCCCCAATCCTGGGGAGCTGAACTTCAGGCTTTTCTCCACCCAATCTTAAAAAGTTGAGCTCCACCGATGCACAATCGTCCCCTTGCTTATACAAACTCCGAGACCAGCAGCACCAAACAGCGCAGCTCAGTTGCTACCTCCTCCGAACCGTTTCTCAGCATTCAAGATGTCGCCAAGATCTACCCAACTGCTAACGGTCCTTATCCCGTTTTGCAAGGCGTGAACTTGACGGTGCAGCAGGGAGAGTTCATCTGTGTAATTGGTCACTCTGGCTGTGGCAAGTCAACGCTGCTGAACATGATATCTGGGTTTGCCACTCCTACCCGTGGGGAGGTGCGGCTGCGATCGCAACCCATCACTCAACCCGGACCCGATCGCATGGTCGTGTTTCAGAATTATGCGTTGCTGCCGTGGAAAACCGCGCTGGAAAACGTCTACATTGCCATTGACGCGGTGCATAAGCAAAAGTCTAAAGCCGAAAAAATGGCGATCGCCCGTGACCACCTCGCCTTGGTAGGGCTGACGGAGGCGGCTGACAAAAAGCCAACACAACTGTCTGGCGGGATGAAACAACGGGTAGCGATCGCCCGCGCTCTAGCCGTTCGGCCAGAGGTGTTGATTTTGGATGAACCCTTTGGCGCGTTAGATGCCATCACCAAGGAAGAACTCCAAGAAGAACTGCTCAAAATCTGGAATGACCACCGTTGTACGGTCTTGATGATCACCCACGATATTGATGAAGCGCTATTCTTAGCGGATCGCTTAGTCATGATGACCAACGGCCCTGCTGCCAATATTGGGGAGATCATGACCATTCCCTTCCCTCGCCCCCGCGATCGCGCCCGGATTATGGAAGATCCACACTACTACAAGTTACGCAACCAAGCGCTTGACTTTCTCTACCATCGTTTTGCCCATGATGACGTTGGTTGAGCTATTTCTCCCGGTGGTTTGTTTTTAACCCAGTGTGCTGCTAACTCCTTGATTTTTGAGGTATCTAGTCATGGCTTCGGCAACTTCTAGCTTACTCTTCATGCTCAATTGGGCTACGCAAGAATCGACTCCCACGCTTAACTTCACCAGTTTTCTCTTTGTTCTTAGCAGCGCGATTGCCCTGGCAACCTTACAAATCGCCCACAAACACAACTAGAAACCTAAACCCCAACCTCTCTAAGACAAGACTTAAAGCCCCTCTCCTGTAAGAGAGGGGTTTGGGGAGAGGTTTTTCTAAACAGTGGATGAGCAAGCAAATGTGGAAAGAAATTAGAAGCCAAATTTCTGATTGGAGCGATGATGAAGCTTTTCTCATCCGTGTGAAACAGCTGGAGAATCTGGCTTCCAAAGCTCTGTCGATCGCGATGGTAGTGGTTATTTTATTTGCGATCGTTGATTTGGGAGTTGTCCTAATAAAGGATTTACTATTACCGCCTTATAATATCCTGGGTAAAGATTTACTTGAGATCTTTGGGCTGTTCTTAAATGTTTTGATTGCTCTGGAGATTCTGGAAAATATTACGGCTTATCTCCGAAAGCATGTGATTCAGGTTGAGTTGGTTATTGTCACTTCAATTATTGCGGTCGCTCGCAAAATTATTATTTTAGATTTTGGCAAAACGTCAGGGCTAGATTTAATTGGTCTGGCGATCGCAATCTTCGCCTTGGCCGTCAGTTATTGGGTGATTCACAATACCAATTCCAAGTCATCTCATCATCCGTAACAGCAGCAAATGTCAGAGCCTTCTTGCTTTACTAATCGAGTTGCCGTCCTAGCGACGATGCATTACAAAGAAAAGGTCATTGCTCCAATTTTAGAATTGGAATTGGGCCTCAAAATTGTGGTGCCACCCCACCTAGATACCGATCGCTTTGGTACCTTTACTAGAGAACAACCTCGTCCTGGCAACCAGCTAGAAACTGCCCAATTAAAGGCACAACAAGCCTTAGCTCTAACTGGAGAAACACTGGCGATCGCGAGTGAAGGAGCCTTTGGACCTCACCCACAAATTCTTTGGTTATCCTGCGATCGCGAAATTGTTTTGTTGCTAGATCAACGGCAAGGAATTGAAATTGTGGGGCAAACCCTTTCCACAGAAACTAATTTTGCCTCGCAGACTATTGCCAGCTATGCAGAAGCTCAAGCCTTTGCTGCCAAAGCGGGATTTCCGACTCATGGCTTGATTATCATGAGCGATCGCGACACTAAAAATTCATCCGCGATCTATAAAGGAATCCGAACAGAAACAGCACTTTACGAAGCTGTGAAGCAAGCTTTGGCACAATCCACGACAGGCCGTATCCATATCGAAACCGACATGCGAGCCATGCATAATCCCACTCGGATGCAGGCGATTGCTGCCGCAACTGAAGACTTGGTGAGAAATATTCGTCAGGTTTGTCCTCAATGCGGTTGCCCTGGGTTCGCGATCGTAGAGGCTCTACCAGGTCTACTTTGTGCCCATTGTCACTCCCCAACTCGGTTGACTCGTAGCGTGAGATATGAATGCCAGAAATGTCATTCTTCTGAAGAAGTTCTCTTTCCCAACGGTCTAACCACTGCCGACCCAGCACAATGTCTATACTGCAACCCCTAAAATTTGCATGATTTACTACTGCCTTTGGGCATAACTATTTAAGCAATCACAATTTTGCAGTAATAAAAGGGTTTTCCATAGACTTAAGCCTATGGAAAATATTTGACATATTGACTTTTACTTATAACGAAGTCACTCTATGATGCTCATAGAGCGAACTAGTTGATTGCTTCCAAGCTATCTGTCGGGTGCCCCCTGAGCTTGCAAGTAGTTAACTCGTTTTAACTGCTGTTTTTTCACAATTAGGCACTTGCTATGAGCCAGCTTCTCTTGGAGAGCATCTGGTTGATTCCTTGCTATGCCTTAGTGGGCACGGTACTGGCGATTCCTTGGTCACCAGGCTTGCTAGACCGCGTCGGTCCACGGCCCGCAGGCTATCTCAACCTACTAATGACCACTTTGGCGTTTGGCCACAGTCTGTTGGCCCTTTGGTCGATCGGACAACAAGCGCCTCAACAAATCTTTTTCCCTTGGCTACATGCCGCAGGTTTGCAAATTGATCTTGCATTCTTGGTATCCCCGGTGACTCTTAGCGCGATCGCCGTCGTCACTGGGCTGAACTTACTCACCCAACTCTTTGCGATCGGCTATCTAGAGATGGACTGGGGTTGGGCTCGCTTTTTTGCCCTGATGGGCTTTTTTGAAGCGGGGGTATGCAGTCTAGCTCTCTGTAACTCTTTGTTTTTTAGTTACGTTTTTCTAGAACTGCTAACCCTGGCAACCTACCTTTTAGTCGGATTTTGGTTCGCACAGCCATTGGTCATGACTGGAGCCAGAGATGCCTTCTGGACGAAGCGAGTCGGCGATTTGATCCTCTTTATGGGCGTAATCGCACTTTTCCCTTTAGCAGGCACCTGGAATTTTACAGAGCTAGGAGAATGGGCTGCAACTGCCAATCTTTCTCCCTTAAGCGCGACACTACTAGGCTTGGCGCTGATTTCAGGCCCACTAGGTAAATGTGCCCAATTTCCCTTTCAATTGTGGCTAGATGAAGCGATGGAAGCGCCAATCCCCGCTTCAATTTTGCGGAACTCAGTGGTAGTCGGGGCAGGGGCTTATGTGCTAATCAAACTACAACCTGTTTTAGCCCTCTCTCCCGTGGCTTTGACGGCTTTGGTAGTGTTCGGGACTGCGACAGCTCTAGGAGCTTCGTTAATCGCGATCGCCCAGATTGACATCAAGCGGGCGCTGTCTTACTTGGTTAGCGCTTACATGGGCTTGGTGTTTATTGCAGTGGGCACTCAACACCCAGAGGCAGCTCAGTTACTGCTGTTAACTCAGTCCTGTTCATTCGCCCTGTTGTTTATGGCCGCAGGAGCGGTGATTTGGACCACGATTAGCCAAGACTTAACTCAGCTAGGCGGTTTGTGGTCTCGGCGACCCATCTCCGGTTTAGCTTTGCTAGTCGGTGGCGGTGGGTTGATTGCGCTCCCTCCATTCGGCGGTTTTTGGGGATTGTTGCAGCTAGCCGATTCTCTATGGACAACCCGACCCTGGTTAGTGGGTGTGTTGTTAATCGTGAATGGGCTGACGACCTTCAGTTTGATGCGCGTCTTTGGCCTAACGTTTGGTGGCCAGCCAACCCCAATGACCGAGCGATCGCCAGAGGTAAGTTGGCCAATGGCTTTACCCATGACTGTGCTGACTGTCTTCACCTTGCTGCTGCCTTTGGTGTTAGAGCAATTTAATCTATTACCAAACTGGGCAGACCTGAACAAACAACTAGCTCCGTTGATCGTTTGGTCAAGTGTTTTGGGCGGTAGTTTAGGTGGCGCAATTTATCTCGGCAACGCGTTACCCAAGCCTGTCAAGTTGTTTTGGCAACCCCTGCAAGAGTTCTTTGCCCACGACTTTTACATTCAGCGGCTCTACCAACTGACCATCGTGAGCTTGGTGAATTACAGCGCTCGGTTAACCGCTTGGTTCGATCGCCATGTGGTCGATGGTGCGGTGAACGCCGTGGGTTTTGTGACTTTGTTTAGTGGCCAAGCGTTGCGATATACCGCATCTGGTCAGTCGCAGTTATATGTTCTGTTGGTGGTTTTTAGTTTGATTGCGATCGGATTTCTAGTCAGTTGGTCTTTCTAGACCCCATCGTTTTTAGTTCCTCGTTGACAGCATTTGTAAGCATAAAAGGATAAACAGTCATGGCTCAGCAGCAATCACAGTTTTCTCGCCGCAACATGTTGAAGTTTGGAGCAGGTGCTTTAGGCAGTGGTGCGATCGCCGTGGGCTTAGGTGCTAAGTCGCAAGCAAAGGAGCCAGCAGTTGCCAAACCAGCCGCTCAACCCGCCGCTGCCAAGCCCAAAGTTGACAAAAAGGACCTCACTCCCGACCAAGCGCTGAAACTATTAATGGATGGCAACAAGCGCTTTGTTACCCGCAAACTGGAAAAGCCTCGTCAAGATTGGGCCAGGATCCAGGAAGTTGCTAAAGGCCAAAATCCCTTTGCTGCTGTTCTAAGCTGTGCAGATTCACGCATCCCTTCTGAGATTGTTTTTGATCAGGGATTTGGCGATTTATTTGTCTGCCGCGTTGCAGGTAATGTCGCAACTCCTGAAGAGATTGGCAGTTTGGAATTTGGGGCGGCGGTGCTCGGAACCAAAGTAATTATGGTAATCGGTCACGAACGATGTGGAGCTGTAGAAGCCACAATGAAGGGTGCCCAGGTGCCAGGACAAATTGGCAGCTTGATCGATGCGATTAAACCTGCTCTAAGTCGCTCCAACAAGTTTACAGGTGATCCGCTGGCAAAGTCAGTGAAGGCCAATGTGTCACTGCAAGTTAGCAAGCTTAAAGCCTCCACAGTACTAGCCGATCTGATCGCATCAGGCCAACTGAAAGTGGTGGGCGCTTACTACGACTTAGATGCTGGAACGATCACGCTCGTTTAATTGATTCATCTTGCTGGAGTAAATCGCGTCATGCTCAGTACAATCATTTGGCTGCCTGTGTTGGGCGCTGCTTTAATCGGATTTTGGCCGCAAACCTGGAGCCCGCAGCGATCGCGTCTTGTGGCTTGGGCGATCGCGGGTCTGACTTTCCTCGTTACGGTGTTCTTAGCGCTCAAGTTCGACTTTCAAGCATCAGGTCTGCAATTTCAAGAACATATTAGTTGGATTGCTCCGCTGGGCTTAGATTATCGGCTCGGAGTTGATGGCTTGTCACTGCCGTTGGTAGTGATGAATGGATTGTTGATCTGGATCGCGATCCAAAGTACACCGGAGCAAGTGTCCCGCCCTCGGCTGTTTTATTCGCTGATCTTCCTACTCAGTGCAGCGGTGGCAGGAGCCTTCCTCGCTCAGAACTTGCTGTTATTCTTCTTGTTCTATGAGATAGAGCTGATTCCCATCTATTTACTCATCGTGATTTGGGGTGGCGATCGCCGAGGCTATGCAGCAACCAAGTTTCTGATCTACCAAGCGCTGTCTGGAATTGTCTTGCTGGTTGGATTCTTAGCTTGGGCTTGGGCGAGTGGCTCCAGCACCTTTACGGTGGAAGTGGAAGCGCTGGCTTCTACCTTACCGATGGGACTGCAACTCATATTGCTCTCGATTTTAATCTTGGGCTTTGGCATCAAAATGCCGCTGGTGCCGTTCCATACTTGGCTACCGGATGCCTATGTCGAAGCTTCCACGCCTGTTTCAATTTTGTTAGGTGGCATTGTTTCCAAACTGGGCACTTATGGCTTGATCCGCTTCGGCCTCAGCTTGTTTCCGGATGCCTGGAATGTGGTGGCACCTTGGCTGGCTAACGCTGCGGTCGTCACCGCTCTGTATGGAGCTTTAGTCGCGATCGCGCAAACCGACATGAAGAAGATGATCGCCTACAGCTCGGTCTCCCACCTCAGCTATGTTTTGCTGGCCAGTGCGGCTGCTACGGAACTGAGCCTCTTGGGTGCGGTCTGCCAGATGGTGGCTCACGGCTTAATCTTGGCGCTCCTGTTCTATCTAGTGGGTGTGATTGAGGCCAAGACGGGCAGCCGCGAGTTAACCCAACTGCAAGGATTGTTGAACCCCAAGCGGGGATTGCCACTGATCAGTGGAGCCTTAATCTTGGGGACAATGGCAAGTGCTGGAATTCCTGGAATGGTCGGATTTGTTGGTGAGTTTCTCAGCTTCCAAGGCAGCTACAGTAGGTTTTCGGCGCAAACGCTGCTCTGCTTAGCCAGTACGGGGCTGACCTCAGTTTATTTTGTGATTTTGATTAACCGAGCTTTGTTTGGTCGTTTAGAAGGCAAACTCAGCTACCTGCCTAAAGTCACTTGGGAAGAAAAAATTCCAGCGATCGCCCTAGTCGCGTTAATTGTTCTATTAGGGGTACAACCAAATGCCCTAGTGCGCTGGAGCCAAAACACCACCAGTTCCCTCGTGGCAATGGTGGCTGAACACAGTCCCCAGCAAGTCGCCCTCACCCCTCCATCCGCTCAATCCGATTAGAAAACAGTGGACCCACGATGTCCTGAGCAATGTTCACGCCCTGAAAATACGACGCGATCGCTTAACTACAGCTTCTTGAATTAATCCCTATCTCGGAAAGGAGATCTGCAACATGACAACTGCAACCGCAACCAAACTGCCTCCTTCTAACCATGAATTCGCCGACGTGATTCATCGGCTAGAAGCGGGTGGTGCCATGCTGCCTGATACGCCAGAAAACCTGATGCAAATTATCGGTATCTACAAAGCCTACGCAGTGCCGATGGATTTCTACTGGCGCGATCTCCTTTACATTGCCGAGCGCGTCTTCCTCAATCCCTTGCCCTTTTTCAAATACTTCCTACCTCAAGAATATTTAGACCTGCACAACCACTACGCCGGAGATGACGCCGATTTGCGGATTTGGCGAGGGGAAGCAACCGCCCATCCAGAACTCCTAGCATTCATGCAGAAGGGCGAAACTACCCAGATGCCCAAGTTGTTCCATCACCTGTTGCACGATCGCGTCAACATGGAGTTTGCCGAAGCTTGTATGCGAGCGATGCTGTGGCATCGGGGCATGGGTGGCAAATTTGACCCCTATCTCGACACTCCCGAATATAAAGCCGCCGCCGATCGCGCCATCAAGGCTTACTTCAAGGGCAATCCCGCCATGCTGGGCCTCTACAAGCTGTTCCCAGAAATGTTTATTGAGCAGGTGCGGCAGTTGTCTTACTACGCCAACCTAGGGTTGTTCTGGGAAGTGATGGCTCCGGTGTTCTTTGAGATGAGCGATCGCTACGATTGCGGCGAAATCACTAGCGTCCCAGAAGCAATGAATTTCTTGGTGAATGGTATCTTTGCAGTCGCAGGCCGCCCCATCTACCATCATGTCTATATTGACGGAGAGTGCTACGAAATCATCCCTAAATCCTGTGGTTTTACCTGGCTGTACGAAGCCGCGCTCCCTTATGTGGAAGCTGTGTTTTACCGCACCGCCCCCTTCCGAGGCACCAAGTCCTACAACGCTCAAGCTGAGCAAGTGCCAGCCGAGCAAAAAGATTTCCACTACGGTATTCTTTACGCCGATGTGAATCCAGTAGGGACGGCAGGGATTCCCCCCACATTACTGATGCAGGATATGTTGCACTTTCTGCCGCCTTACTTGGTGGATTATTACCAGAAGCATTGCCGAGGCGAAGATGACATGCTGATCCAGCTAGGGGTGAGCTTCCAGCGATCGATGTATTGTGTCACCTCAGCGGTGATTCAAGCGCTACGGACAGCGTTGCTTTATCCCTTAGATGATCAAAATCCGAAGCATTTGCAAGCCAACCGAGATTTCTTTGAAGCCCAGATCGATCGCTTTAAGCGTCCAGAAGCTCGGTTGCGGGATGTTCAGGCTCAGTCTTATCGCTAAGCAGACTCATTCACAAACGTTTCACCGAGAAAGCCGGTGAAGCATTCGGGTGAGGCTCCTCCGAGCAGTTTTACACATACTTAGCCGAATGCTTCACCCCTACAACCCTATTGTTCTTTAGTTCCTATCCCTTCAACTCCAAACGCTATGGCAGACATTGTTGATATTGCAGTAGGTGCAGGCTCCTTTAATACGTTGGTGGCAGCAGTACAAGCGGCTGGTCTCGTTGAAACGCTTAAAAGCCCAGGACCGTTTACCGTTTTTGCGCCGAATGATGCCGCCTTCGCCAAGCTCCCTCCTGGAACCATCCACACGCTGTTGCAAAATATCCCGCAGCTGGCGCGAATCCTGACTTATCATGTCGTGTCGGGGAAATGGACTCAAGCTGACTTGGCTAAGGTAGACTCTCTGACTTCGGTAGAAGGTTCACCGATTCGCCTTGATCTATCCGATGGATTTGAAGTCAAAAACGCCACGGTGGTTGCTCCCGACATCGAAGCCGATAATGGCATTATTCACGTCATTGACAATGTGATTCTGATGGGCTGAATCGACTTAGCAAAGGCGATCGCTCTAGACTGAAATCAACTGCGATCGCTCTATTTATCTCGGTCTACTTGTCCCGTCGAATCCGATTGATCTCTTTTTGTAGTTCCGCCAATTGCCGCCGTAGCTCCTCTGCTTCGGCTTGGGAGGATTTGGCAGAAGTATTGACGGCTCCTGCGGCTTCGGCGTGTTGATAGTGTCCTTGGCGAATTTGACGGTACTCTTCTGAGCTGGCCCATTCGCGGATGTAGCGGATGCGCTCAACGGGGAAGGGATGGCTGAGCATGGAGCCTTGAGAGCCGTTGCCGTTGTAAAGCAAAAACTTGTAAATCTGATTCAGACCATCTTGGTCTAGCTCTTGGTAGCTTTCGGACTGGCGGATAAACTCGTTTAAGCTGCATTCTTGCAGATGTTTGCTACTGCCACCCGCGATTTTCATCATGGTTTGCATCACCAGTGTCAGGTCATCGGTGGCAAGAAGTGCAGCGCGATCGGAGGTCAGTTCGGCTTTGCGTCGCCATTCGTAAAAGGCATAGATTAACCCACTACCGACGATATTGCCCAAACCCATCGTCATTTCTCCGATCGCCGCCACCATCTGAATCGCCCAGTTTGCCATCTGGATCAGTGTGGTATGACCGCATTTGATGTGACCTAATTCATGGGCCAACACTACCCGAATTTCTGCATCGGTGAGTAAGTCCAGCAGTCCCGTGTGAAGGACGATATAAGGATGCTCTTCTCCCAAGGCATAACTGTTGGCTAGGGGATTTTGCACCACAAACAGGGAAGGTTCTGGGTAGATGTCTAGGTCACGGACACATTCGCGAAAAATGTGATAGATCGAGGCGTACTGACGGGGACCAACCTGAATGCCATTGCCCATGAGGTAAATCAGTTGGGGCCGTTCGTAGAGGAATTCCACAAATTTCCGCGCCACGAGATCAAAGCCAGGGACATTGCGTAAAGCTTGCTCTGCTTGGCGATCCAGGGGATGCCGAAATGCTTCACTCGAAATTCCTGGATAGGTAGGCATCGCAACACTCCTTAATGGTTGATCTCAAAAATCCAGAAAACTGTCAATACTGGTATAGCAAGTCAGAGAGCGCTTTTGAGTGATTTTGAACCACAAGTTAAAGAAAGGCGATCGCTTTTTGTAGCTTACGATTCTACATTGCTCGCGATCGCGCGGAATAATAATGGCAATTGGGATTCTTCAACCGCCTATGAAGCCATACCAAACCCTAGCCACACTGCTTTCTACCGTCACCGGGCGTTTAACTGTGACCAGCAATCACAGGCGTAGTGGCTTCTTGGAAGCAAATCCGAGGCTACATGCTTTGCTACTAGAACATCCGGAATTGGAGCATCCCGAAATTCTGTTGACTGAGTTGCCTAAAGAAGCTGCTTTCTCTTCCGTCACAGATCAAGATTTGCTGTTAACTCGCTAGTTAGCAGTCTAGTTAGGGGCACTACCGCATTGGTCATAGACTAACTACCTGTTTCTCCGAAGCGCGATCTCACACAGTTCTCCAGTCGTAAGGCTGGAGATTTTTTTGTTTAATTAGCCTTTGATGTTTGTCCAAAACTAAAAGCCCCAGTCAAAGACTGAGGCTGGGAAGTCGTATGCTAGCTAGCGATTTTTATACAAGTTCAGCAGCGATGTTAGCTAGCTGAAAGTGCAACAAATACAGAAGTGGCAACCAAAAGAACTGCGATCGCGGCTTGGAACAGGTAACGCTGTTGTTGTGCTGGGGAGGGATATTCTGAGTAGTACATGGCAGGCTCTACTGCGTAGTTGTTGAGAACGCCGTGTTCGTCGGTGGTGTAGCGCATGTTTTGGCTCCCTTTGTTACTCTATGTAAATTAATGTAACAGATTATTTACAAATTGCAACACTTTTCCAATTTTCTGCTAGCCATTTTTCTGGGGGCAGTTATAAGCATGTCTTAACTGTGCCTTTAACCCCAGATGGGAAGGCGATCGCAGGTTTAGCTAGAAGCTGGGGTAGCAGTATTTCTAAAGCCAATACGTAAAAAACCGCTACCCCAAGGGGTGCGGCTATGTTTACACAAGCTGCCTACGTAGCCTCAGAGTTTCGAGTTACAAGGTAGTCGAGCCGTAAAGAATTACAGACTATTAGCAGCGAAGGTATTGCATTGATCGGGGTCGCCACTCTGAACACCCCGGCGAAACCATTCGACTCGTTGTGCGGCACTCCCGTGTGTGAAGGATTCAGGCACTACATAACCTTTAGAGCGGCTTTGTAAGCGATCGTCGCCGATGCTACTCGCAGCAGTTAGGGCTTCTTCGATGTCACCTGTTTCCAAAACTTGGCGGGAACGGTTGGCTTGGTTGGCCCAAACGCCTGCAAAACAATCGGCCTGTAGTTCTAAGCGCACAGAGAGTTGATTGACTTCTACTTTACTCCTGGCTTGGCTTTGAAGCGATCGCACTTTATCGGAGATACCCAGCAAGTTCTGGACGTGATGGCCTACTTCATGGGCGACGACATAAGCCTGAGCAAAGTCTCCGGGTGCGTCAAAACGATTTTGCAGGTCTTCGTAGAAACTCAAGTCGATGTAAACTTTCTGGTCTCTAGGGCAATAAAATGGCCCGACTGCTGCTTCGGCGTAGCCACAGGCAGATTCCACGGCTCCCGAAAACAGCACGAGTTTAGGTTCAACGTAATTTTCGCCTGCCTGCTGGAAAATCTGATTCCAGGTGTCTTCGGTGTCGGCAAGCACGACTGAAACGAAGTCAGCCATTTTGTCTTGAGTTGGGGAATTGGTCGTTTGGGGGGAGTCGGGGTAGGAGCGATCGCCTGAGGGAGCTGCTTGATCCAGAATCACGCTGGGGTCACCACCTAAGAATGCCACGACCAACGCTAAAAGAATGGAACCAATACCGCCGCCAACGAGGGGGCCAGAAACTCTAGAACCACGCCGATCTTCAACGTTTTCGCTTCTACGACCAAATTCCCAACGCATGGCAGCTTTCCGAATGGTTTTATTGGTCTAGTTTGGCTTTCCTAGGCTAGCGATATCACTCTCTCTAGACTTAATGTTTGGGTGACGTTAGATCTGTCAGTCTATGTAAACAGGCAGAGTTTGTCTCTTCTACGCAGGTTATTGTGGCTTTTGCGATCGCTGCCATCTTTTGCGGAACCGAACTCTTGGGGACGCTTGCCCCCAAACCCCCGCTGAGGGACGGTTGCGTCCCCCAGACCCCCTCCAAAAGCTAAGTCTACATCCAGTTTCCTCCAGATTTGGGTGGTAGGGGGGCTAGAAGTCAGATCAGGATAAGAAGGAGGATACGTGTGTATGCAACAGGTTTAGATGGGTGGAATGGTTAATTTACTTTAAGGAGCAGTTGGGCGATCGCTTTCTTTTGGCAGCACTAGCAAGACAGATTTGACAGGGCGCTGAACGGGATCTCCTTCGGTGCCAACTTTGCCGTACCAAGTTTTGCCTTTGTAATAAAAGGAGGATGAGCTACCTCCATCTAGGTTCATGGCTTGTTCTATGCCTAGGGTTTTCAGAAAGGCGATCAATTCGGTGAAGGTCATGCCTGAATCAGTAGGGGATTCTGACTTTTGAGCCACCATGACCCAAAGCACATCTCCTGTTTGGGTGAGGGCGATCGCGGTTCTGGCGTTGGGTTGGTTGCTGCCTAATGGATCTCGAATCACTTCTCCATTGACGGTATCCACAAATCCTTCTGGCTGTGCGGTCAGCTCTGGGAGCAGGCGAGGGCCACCGCCCAAAGCATCGATTAGCTGGCAGTTGGCAGGGAGAGGTGCGTTGTGTGGAGCAATATCATAGCGAAAAGTGGAACCGCATTGATAGCGACGAAACTCGGTGCGGTTAAAAATTTGGCTTAGGTAAGGAGATAGATCTGGGTTGTTGACTAAGCGCTCATTTAGTTTTGGATCGGCTGCTAATTTGCCTTCTAGGATCACATAAGAAGTTGATTTCTGATTGGTTGGGTCAAAGAAGCCACCGTTTAGAACTGCGATCGCGCCATATTGTTTGGCAAAACTGTCCAAAGTATCAACGCTTTCTGACAGGGCTGGAACTACTACAAATGAACTTTGCGCCGGAATCAGCAGGGTATGCACCACGCTATGCGCCAAGGTGTAAGTTTTGTATTGCAATGGCAAGCTCTGTTGAGGTTGAGGCGAGGTAGGCGACACGGTTTGCGACGTGGGAGATTGGGCAGATGGGGTTCCAGCGAATACCAGCAGGGCGATCGCCAAACTTCCTAACCCTGCTACCACCCAACTCAGTCGCCACATCTTACTCACAAATGGTTGCAAACCTTAGGATTTTAACTGGTTACAGCCCAGAAGGATTTAGAGTGCCGAGATCAAACAAGTCGTGATTTCTGTACTCTACCAGTCGCCGTATCTCAAACAGCCTTTGGATACTGCACTTCTTGTGCAAGTTATTCGCGGTATTGTCCCACTCTCTGTCTCCTGACGCGAAGAACTGCTGCAACGGAGAGCGATCGCCAAAGAACGGTTTGTCAGCGTCAAGTAAGGCGACCGCCGCTAATGATGAACTATTCAGAAAATGCGGCTTCAATAGGAAACTTTGTTTTTATTTGTTCAATCATCTGTGCTTCTTCTGGCGTAGTTACACCATCAAGTTCAGCAATTTTCTGGCTTAACGCAATTAAGGGTACTGCAAAGTCAGGTTCAAGCTGATTTAACAATGTTTCCAGAGCTATTGGTGATTTGATATGAACAGCGATCGCCTCTAGAGAAGTTGGACTCAAGCTTAAAGTTTGCAGTTCTGGTAGAATCTGCTGCCAAGTCTTGCTAGGATTACCTGCCAAAATGAGGTGGGCTAGGATCTGATCCATGACAGCTTGCTGAGCCACTACTTGCTTTAGATACTCTTCGCTCTCAACGGGAGAAGCGGCTGCTTTGGCATCAGGACTAGTTGGATTGAGCTTAGCTTCATAGAAATGACAAGCGGCATAGCCAACGGCATAAAGAGCGGCTGCATTACTACTTGCACCAATTACAGCACCAGCCATCGGAATATTACGCAGGAAGCCAAGGCCAGCTTTGAGGGCATAGCTACCACCCAACGCCAGTCCAAAAACGGCCACAATCTCTCCTTTGCGGGCTGGTTCGTTGAGGTCAAAACCATAAGCACAAGCAATTTGATAACCCATCTCAGCTTGAATGGCAGTGGTTGCTGCTAAGTCTACTGCAAATAGAGCCGCCGCAAATCCTGGTACTAAACTACTGCTTAATCCGGAGCCACCTACATACAGCGCTTTTTCTAGCATGAGACGGTGGGCAATATCGCTCGGTTTTTCTTGAGGATATTTCCGTTGAAGATTTTTGACATGCGTTTCAGCCTTAACGACATCAACTTGATCAATAATCCTAACCAGCCAGTCAACTTTTACCGCTTTTGTCAGTTCCTGCAACTGTGGGCTGTGGCTAATCGTATCAAGGACGTAGCCAATTCCATCAGTTGCATGCCAAGCAGCATTGCCCACTGCTCCGCCAACACCAACCGCCGTTCCAACCACTGCTCCACCCGCTTGGACAGCAGCATTTCCAATCGCGCCACCTGCACCAATGGCAGTACCTACAACAGCGCCACCTGCTTGAGCAGCAGTATTTCCAACCACACTACCAATGCCAACCGCAGTGCCTACAACCGCACCACCCGCATGAGTCGCTGCACTTCCGACAGTTCCCGCCGCACCTGTCACTGCGCCAAAGACTGAACCCCAAAGCGATCGCTGCGGCTGTTCTGATTTTTGTGGTTGGGATGCTGTTTCAGGTAAGCTTTTCAGGATTGACGTTACTTCTGGTATTGCTACAGCCATTTCCTCCACCGAAATTTGCTCAGAATCAATACTAGAGGCTAGAGAGAGGGTTGCTTGAGATACATCTAGCTCTTGTTGCCACGCTGGAAAATCCTCACCAATTTGTCTTCCATAAACACGGAGCTTTTGAATAGACTCTAATCCCAAAACCACTGTGCTTTTTCGCACAAACTCGACCAGGACTTGCTGGTTAGGGACTTGTTCTGATTCGAGCATCATTTGCAGGCAGTTGTCTTTAAGAGATGCCTTGGCAGTAATATTTTTAGGCTGTAATAACCGATTCATTAAAGCGGCGATCGCTTCTATGTTGCCTTGCTTAGCGGGTTTTAGAAGATCAGGTTGTGAGGATGTCATGAGTGGAGTTTGGAGAAATTGCAGCAACGTCTTTCATAAGATGCCCTCTCCCAAACTTTGGCTAACGAATATCAGTTCGTCTGCAAATTACAAATACTTTTTCAGTAGTTGACCTAAGACCGAAATGCCTCGCTCAATTTCGGCGGGTGTAGAGGAATAATTTAAGCGCATGGCGGTGTAGCCCTTTTGGTCAGGGAAGAAGAGAGAGCCGCAGGACATCACAACTTTTTGGGCGATCGCTTCTTGGCGGATCATTTCCATTGGTAATTGAGATGGCAGATGCACCCAGAGAAACAGCCCGCCATTGGGCACAGTCCAAGATGCTTCTTGAGGAAAATAGCGTTCTAGGGCTTGCAGCATGGCATTGCGGCTTTGCAAATTCTCGGTGCGGAGATGGTTGAGATGCCGCCGATAGTGACCAGAGGCTAGATACTCACTGATGATGGCTTGCGAAACTGTGGAGACATGCAGATCATTCAGCAACTTGCGCTCCACTAACGGGCGGTAATGCTTCCCAGTCACCACCATGTAGCCGACTCGTAATCCAGGCATCAGTGTTTTAGAAAAGGTGCCAATGTAAGTGACTAAATCCTGGCGATCGATCGCCTTAATCGGAGCAGGCACAGGCTCAAAATTCAGTCCTTCATAGGCGTTATCTTCCAAAATGGGGCAGGCATACTGTTCTGCCAGTTCTAACAACCGTTGCCGATGCACTTGGGAAGTTGTAATCCCAGTAGGATTGTGCAGCGTGCTAATCGTGTAAATCAGCTTCGGGCGATGACTGCCAAGATATTGTTCTAGCAGTTCCAAATTCATCCCGGTTGCGGTCATCGGGATGCCAATCACTCTCGCACCCAAATTCTCTAGGACTGCGATCGCCCCATGATAGGTGGGACTCTCCACAATCACCCAATCTCCCGGTTGCACATAGTAGTGCATCACCAAGGACAGCCCTTGCTTGGAACCGCTGGTAATGATGATGTTGTCTGTCGAAACTTGTAACCCCTGTTGCCACACCAGCATTTGGGCAATCTGTTTCCGCAGCACCAAGCGCCCTTGAGGCAAATCATAATTGAATAAAGCTGTGTCTATATCTGCGATCGCGCGTCTAGCAATCCGCCGCAAATCCTCTGACTCTGGTGGCCGAGGGAAACCACAGCCTAGATTGATCACACCCTTTTGGGTTTGCGCTAGCATCGAGTCCGCGTAGACATCAAAAAAAGAGATGCTACGTTGTTGCGGAATGATCACATCCTGCGCTGGGGCAAAGGTAGGCTCCGACTGTGGGGCAGGAATGGAGGAAGAGTTGACAAAATATCCCGCACCTTGACGAGCAGACACCAAACCATCCGCCTCTAACACGCCATAAGCTTCAATCACTGTCAGTTTGTTGACTTGAGCATTTTCAGCCAACATCCGAATCGACGGCAGGCGTTCTCCTGGCTGCATCGCTCCTGATTGAATCAAATGACGAAGGCGATCGCGGATTTGCAAATAAACAGGTTTTGGTGACTGTCGGTCTAACGGAATTCTCATCACTCGCTCCAATAACAGAAGCAGCAGTTAAAAACAGTTGGAGCCGAAATCTACTAACAGCTCTAAGCAGAATTCAAGCATTACTAGCTGCCACAAATTGAAATATATATGATTCTTTTCAAATTAACCTGGTACAGTTTTGCTCAGTTTCTACTAGAACAGTTTTTGGACTTGCACAACTGTATTAGTTACTATCTCTAAGTTTCAAAATTTTCTGACAATCCTCACCCAAACCTGAATAGCCAAAGCTAAATCCAAATCAAAGCCTAGCTTGCGATTCAGTAGAACCCAACCTTACTCTTGCACACATCCCCCGATCGCATGAATCTTCTGAACGAGGTAAATCTTTAACAGTTTACTTAGCTTAGAAGAATCAGTCCCACTACAAAAATTCAGATTTCTTCCCTACTACAGCCAATCAGAAATCACTTGAAACTACCAAGTAATTGCTGCACTTGAACAATTTTTAGGATTAAAAACTGTACTAGTCAAATTGATTCATTTTTGTACCTTTTCAGTCAATTACAACACCATCCATAGTAATTAACAAGAACTTGAATTACCTTTCGTGAGGTTCATCATGAAAACCTTAAGATTTACTTCTTCAACATCTCAATATCTCTCTAACCTGTGGCAATCATTGAGGCGAGTGATTGCTCGTTATACAGAGATTCGAGTTTGGCAGAAAAGCGATCGCCAGGGAAATCTCTATTGGCATGGCTACAACCCCAACAACGGCGACTATGTTTCCTTTGGCACAGAAGCGGAAATTCGCATGTGGATTGAGGAGCATTACTACAGATAAACCCAGTTTTCCGATAGGCTCTTAAGTGTTGCTGAGTCATCCAGGCTAAGAAACTGGAACATTTATGGGACTGACAATTACGCAGGTAGACGCATTTACCAATCAACCCTTTAGTGGCAACCCTGCCGCTATTTGTGTCTTACCTGAGTCACGAGATGATCAATGGATGCAAAACGTTGCCAGAGAAATGAACTTATCGGAAACCGCTTTTCTGCTGCAACAGGAAGATGGCTTTAATCTCCGTTGGTTCACCCCTACCGTTGAAGTTGATCTGTGCGGTCATGCTACTCTAGCTAGCGCTCATGCGTTGTGGGAATTGGGATATCTAAAACCTGACCAAGAAGCACAATTTCATACTCGCAGCGGACTCCTCACCGCCCAGCACCAAGGAGACTGGATTGTGCTCAACTTTCCCGCTCAACCCGCCACCGCGATCGCGCCTCCACCAGATCTAGCTGCTGCTCTCGGTGTCACCAACCTCAACTATGTCGGCAGCAACCAAATTGATTATTTAGTAGAGCTAGAGTCAGAAGCAGTAGTCCGCGATCTCCAACCCAATCTGACTTTACTCAAAACATTTCCTGTCCGAGGCATCATTGTCACTAGTCGAGCTGATGCTGGAGAATACGACTTTGTCTCCCGTTTCTTCGCTCCGCAATCGGGCATTGACGAAGATCCAGTCACAGGTTCCGCCCATTGCTGCCTTGGCCCCTATTGGCAAGAACGCCTCAAAAAAGATGAGTTTTTGGCTTACCAAGCTTCTCCCCGTGGTGGGGTATTGCGAGTTCATTGCCAAGACGATCGCGTTGCCATTGCTGGGCAAGCGGTTACTGTCCTGAAAGGGGAACTGATTCACTAGGAAGTGAGGAGTGAGGAGTAGCAAGTGGGTATTAAATTAGAAACTATTGTGCCTTGGGGGCGATCGCTGAGCGAATACATCGCTATGTTTAACCTGACCGCCACAGATCTCAGCCGCAAAATTCTGGACTGTGGCGCTGGCCCCGCTAGCTTCAATGCTGAAATGACCCGCCAAGGTTACACCGTCACATCCTGCGATCCCATTTACCAATTCAGCACCGACGAAATCTCCCAACGCATCCAGGCAACCTACCCCCAAATCATCAATGGAGTTACAGCTAGCCGGGACAGCTACATCTGGGACGCGATCGCCTCTCCCGAACAGCTAGGAGAAGTCCGCATGGCCGCTATGAACCAATTTCTCCAAGATTTTCCAATGGGCTTTGCGGCAGGACGCTACCTCACCGCCGAGCTCCCCCATCTCCTTTTTTCAAACCAGCAGTTTGACCTAGCCCTCTGCTCCCACCTGCTATTCACCTACTCCGATCAGCTCTCGACCGAGTTTCACATCCAAGCGATCGCAGAACTTTGTCGAGTTGCCACCGAAGTTCGTATCTTCCCAATTTTAGATATTTCTGGCGCAACCTCTCCCCACCTCCAACCCGTACTGGATCATTTCCAGCAACAAGGCCACCAGACAGAAATCCAGCTAGTTTCCTACGAGTTTCAAAAAGGAGGCAACCAACTTCTCAAAATCAGCCAACCTTACCAATCTGCCAACTGTCACAGTCCCACTCAAGCAAAACCCAGAGTTTAGGCCTGCGATCGCCATCCTGAATCAGCCAATTGAAGTTCTGGATCAACCACCGCACCTCACTTGCTGCTAGCGAGATTTACTCAAGCTATAGAACTTCCACCAAGTTCAACGTGCATCAGCGAGGTAAACTCCATGAACTTCAAGCAGACAGTTCTCAGCTTCTTCCCTTGGGTCAAGTCCAACTCAGAATCCAACCCAGAGCCACCAGCCGCTGCTCCTGAAGCTAATCTTACCCCTCAGCCTCCCGTCACTATGTCCTTCTACGCCGTTAGGTCCCGAAGGATTCCTGGCCGTCGTAGCCCAGCAGGGTCTCGCTAGCTAGTCAGGATGATACGAATGTGAGCTATTTGGTCATACCACAGCACGATCGCAGGCTGACCCAGACGGCACAACTACCTTGAGAACGGGTTAGAACCGTTTTACCCCCATGTTGAGCCAAGTCAATTCCTAAAGCGTATGCCTGACGATGTTGCTCAATTTCAAAGGAAGCGACATGGCGATAAAGCTCCGAGCGGTGCCGCATCCCATCTTGCAAGTCACCTTGAGCCCCCAGAAATTTAAAACGATGAATTGTTAATTCAGGAATAACTGGAAGCAACATAGCTCTACACCAAAGCCTACCTGGCTCAACTCATAAGCTCAGCTTAGGTATTTCTGGTTTACTTCTATTCAGTTATTTGGCCTAAATTAGCTCCGCAATAGTGCCAACTTTACTGATTGCGTGCAGTTTGGTTAAACCTGCATTTCTAGGATCACTGACTGGCTTTAGTTGCCTGCGGAGCTACACCAAAACTTGCTCATGCCACCAACGAGAGAACCGCTGCATCCCTTCACTCGTTTGCCCTAGCAATTAATCCTTCAAAGAATCTAATAACTCTGTTAAAGCTGAAAAAGTATCTGGATTGCCGATGATCAAGTCACCATTCGCATCCATAGAGAAGTCTTCGCCAAACTCGAAGCCGCTGCGAATGAGAAAGAGTACTATATCAACCTTAAAGTCATCCATGATCTGTAGATGAAAGCCTATATCTGATCTAAATAGAAATAAGATTTATAGCCACCCCTCTATAGGATTAACTTAGGTAATCGCTTCTCTAACCTACGATCCCCACATCGCGAGTTACTGCGTTTTGGGAACTTTAGAACCTCGAATTCTTCAAACCTAGGGGAGACTGGACAAACTGAATTGCTACGAAAGTTCTCCATTTTGTTTGTCTTGATGGCAGTGCTTAGGGTGCCAGCTTTTAGTCGTAAGCCCAACTCTTAACTAGCCATTTGTGGAGGTGTCAATGAATCGCTCAAGCTTAGAATCCCCAATCCGGTGGTATCTCCAAGCCATAGCGCTGGGACCAACTCAACAATCTAGACGACCCCAGCAACGGGTCAAAGCCGCAAAGCAGCTAGTATTATTGGCGCTGGTGGGCTTGATTGCCTGGCCTGCTCCCGGTGTGGCGCAATTTGCCCAGACAGTCCCCAACCTACAACCAAGTGCAGCAACAACCGGAGACGCTGGGTACATTTTGGGAGCGGGCGATCGCATTCGAGTTGATTTCTTTGAAGTCCCAGAGTACAGCGGCGAGTTTCTTGTCTTGCCGAGTGGCACTGTAAACCTACCCCAAGTAGGTGCCGTCTCGGTGCAAGGCAAAACCTTAAAACAAGCTTCTAACGACATTGGCGCTAAATTTGCGCCTTATCTCAGACAGCCTCTAGTCACGATTAGTTTATTAGCAGCTCGCCCCATCAAAGTCGCGATCGCGGGTGAAGTCAATCGTCCTGGTTCTTACAATACCAAGCCAGAAGCCTCAGCTACCGACATTGGCGCAACTTCAGTCACAAGGATGATCGAACTTGCAGGCGGCATTACCCAAGCGGCAGATGTGCGTCGTGTACAAATTCGCCGAGCTAGACCTGGCAGTACTGGTGCTGCTGTGCTCAATGTTGACCTGTGGCAGCTCTTAAAAACAGGGGATATCAATCAAGATGTTGCCTTACGGGATGGCGACAGTATCTTCATTCCTGCTTCTGAAAGTATCAATTTAGACGAGGCATCGCAGTTAGCCTCTGCGAGTTTCTCCACGACTGAAACTCGTCCCCTCAAAGTTGCCATTGTGGGTCAGGTGCAACGTCCAGGACCTTATATTATTAGCGGCGCAACTGATAATGAGACTGGTATCAACACCAATACTCAACAAAAAATTCCTACCATTACTAAGGCGATTCAGGTCGCTGGCGGCATCACCCAAACTGCCGATATCCGCAATATCGAACTGCGTCGTCGCACTAATTCTGGGCCAGCTCAAATTACCAAAATTGACTTCTGGCAACTTTTAGCAGGAGGCGATCTGCGTCAGGATCTACCCTTACAAGATGGCGACACGATTGTCATTCCTACCGCCACAGCCCTTAGCGCAAAGGAAGCCACAGAACTAGCCGCTGCAAGTTTCTCCCCGGACAAGATCACAGTCAATATTGTGGGTGAAGTTGTCAAACCAGGAGCGGTAGAAGTGCCACCCAATACGCCGTTAAATCAGGCAGTACTAGCAGCAGGGGGCTTTAATAAGCGTCGGGCTAAGCAAAGCGCTGTAACGCTGGTTCGCCTTAATCCTGACGGTACCGTGTCCAAGCGACTCATTTCAGTTAACCTGGCCCAAGGCTTGAATAACAACAGCAATCCGCCCCTCCGCAACAATGACACAGTCATTATTGGTCGCTCCTCTCTAGCAGGTATCTCCGATACCGTGGGGAATGTTCTATCACCTCTAAGCAATGTCTTTGGACTCTTTAGGTTGCTAGGGCTCTAACTTCTGGCTCAACAACCATCTCTTGACCCAGCGATCGCTTGCCGTTAGGATACAAGCAGTCATACCAACTTTGTCTTATGCGCACACAGCAGCGATCGCTACGCCAGTCCTCAACCCTACTCCTAGGGCTGGGACTGCTGCTGCGCCTTGCGCGCAAATAATTCTGTGAGCTGAATCTAGTTTTTTTCCAATCTAACCACCCTTCTGGAGGGGGTCTGGGGGACGCAGCCGTCCCTCAACGGGGGTTTGAGGGCAGGTGCCCCCAAGCTCTTGGTTTTAGAGTTTCAGAATATTTAGCTATCCATTGTCTTAACGTGACTGGAGATCTCTCATGCAACTGCAACAAACATTTGAGGCATTACTGCGACTGTGGGTGGGTTGTCAGGCTCGGACTGAGTGGCAACCTACATTGCAATCTGACAACCCCAATCTTTTAATTACCACCGCCACAACACCTCATCAACCGCAAAAATTAAGGATTTGTCGATCATGTTGAAACAGCCTGCTAACAAATACCGCTCCTTTCCCCCAGTCGCCTTACACGATCGCACTTGGCCCGACACCATCATTACCCAGCCTCCTATCTGGCTCAGCACCGACTTGCGCGATGGTAATCAAGCGCTGATCGAGCCGATGAACGGAGAGCAAAAATTACAGATGTTCAATTTGCTAGTGCAGATTGGCTTCAAAGAAATCGAAGTTGCGTTTCCCTCCGCCTCACAAACTGACTTCGACTTTGTGCGTCATCTGATTGAGCAAAACTTGATTCCCGATGATGTCACGATTCAAGTTTTGACTCCTGCCCGCGAAGCCTTGATTCGCCGCACTTTCGAGTCTCTACGCGGTGCCAAACGCGCGATTGTACATCTCTACAACGCCACCGCTCCCGTGTTTCGTCGTGTTGTGTTTGGACTCGATCGCCCCGGCACTATTAACCTCGCAGTCACCGCCGCCCAACTCTTTAACGAACTCGCTGCCGAGCAACCAGACACCAACTGGCGATTCCAATATTCTCCTGAAGTCTTTACCTCGACAGAGTTGGACTTTGCGAGGGAGATCTGTAATGCGGTGCTAGAAGTTTGGCAACCTGCTCCCGAACGCAAAGCTATCATCAATCTTCCTGCCACGGTGGAAGTGTCAACTCCCAATATCTTTGCAGATCAGGTGGAGTGGATGCATCGTCATCTAACCATGCGAGACAACGTGATTTTGAGCGTGCACCCTCATAATGACCGGGGTTGTGCGATCGCGGCAGCAGAGTTGGCCCAAATGGCAGGGGCTGATCGCGTCGAAGGCTGTCTATTCGGCAACGGTGAACGTACAGGTAACGTAGATTTGGTGACGCTCGCCCTCAATCTCTACACCCAAGGCGTTGCCCCAGGTTTAGACTTCTCTCAAATTAATCACGTCGCCAGATTGGTAGAGGATTGCACACAACTCCCGATCCATCCTCGTCATCTCTATGTAGGCGATTTGGTCTTCACAGCCTTCTCTGGCTCGCATCAAGACGCAATTAAAAAAGGATTCTCCGCCCAATCATCAGATGACATTTGGGAAGTCCCTTATTTACCCCTTGATCCAGCCGATGTCGGACGCACTTATGAATCTGTAATTCGAGTGAATAGCCAGTCTGGCAAAGGTGGAATTGCCTTCTTGTTAGAGCGAGACTATAACTTGGTGTTGCCTCGACGCTTACAGATTGAGTTTAGTCGGATGGTGCAACAAGCCGTAGACACACATGGGCAGGAGATGGCCGCGGCTGACTTGTGGAAGTTGTTTGAGCAGGAATATTTGCAAGCAGTTTCACCTATCAAATATCTCGCTCATCACCTTGAGGAAGTGGATTCACAGCAAACGATCAGCGTGACATTGGAGAGGGATGGCCAGCCAGCCACACTACAAGGCCAAGGCAACGGTCCGATAGATGCTTTCCTCCAAGCCTTAAACCTAGACATCCGCGTAGACCATTACGAGGAGCACTCCCTCAACCAAGGCAGTGATGCAGCAGCGATCGCCTATGTCGAAGTCACGAGCGATTGCATCTCCGGTTCGTTGCATGGCGTGGGGATTCATTCCAACATCGTCACTGCATCTCTATTAGCCATTCTCAGCGGCGTGAATCGGGTGTTGTCACACAGGCGCTAAAGATACATAAACTCACTGATTCAATCCGTTGTAAGAGTAGGGGCGAACGGCCGTTCGCCCCTACAATAATCTGTAATTTGAGTTTAGAGAATTGGTATAGCACCATTCCTAGAGCTGAGCATTGCGATATTGCAAGCGATATAACTGGGCAAATAAGCGATCGCGCTTGAGCAGTTCTGCCATCGTTCCCTGCTCCGTCACTTGTCCCTCCTCAATCACAATAATCTGGTCGGCTTGCTCAATTGTCGAGAGACGATGGGCAATCACAATCAAGGTGCAACGCTGGCTCAGAGCATTGATGGCTTCCTGGATCAAATGCTCAGAGATACTGTCGAGGGCATTGGTGGCTTCATCTAGAATCAAGATTTCGGGGTTCCGAATAATGGCGCGAGCTAGAGCCAGGCGTTGGCGTTGACCTCCTGACAGCCGCACTCCCTGATCGCCTACCTGAGTCTGATATCCCTGCGGTAGTTGGCTGATAAATTCATGAGCATTAGCCTGTTTGGCAGCGGCGATCACCTCTGCTTCTGTCGCTTCAGGCCGACCATAGGCAATATTTTCATAAACCGTAGTGCTGAAGATATGTACGCTTTGGCTCACAACCGCAATGCGATCGCGCCAATCGGCCAGATTGAGCTGTGGCAAAGGCTGACCATCAATCTCAATTTCGCCACTAGTGGGGTCATAAAACCGACAAATCAGACTGATCAAAGTAGATTTACCTGCTCCAGAAGGTCCCACGATCGCCGTTGTTTTACCTTTAGGGATACAAATCGAGATGTTTTGCAGTGCTGTCTTTTCACCTGGGCCATAACAAAAATCTACAGCTCGAAATGCGATCGCCTGACGCAATCCTGTAAACCGAGTTTTGCCAGAGCGAATATAAGGCTTATCACTGCGATCGAGCAGAGACATGACATCATCGATCGCCGTAGTCAGCGACATCAAATTGACTCGCGCTCCATCTACATGCCGCACCTGCGGTTGCAGTCGATAGAGCATAAACACAAAGGTGAGTAAGGTAGGCAGATTCACTTGTTGCTGCAAGGCAATGACTAAAATGCCAGCCAGCAATCCGGTAGACAGCACTTCGGAGAGCGGATAAACTGCTCCAGAAATGCGATCGAGTTCCATAAAGGAGTGACAGACTTGCCGAGAAGCTTGATCGAAGCGGGCCTGCTCATAGGATTCGCGGCCAAACTCCCGAATCACCCGCATCCCTAGTAATCCTTCCCACACCCGTTGCACAAAGACGGCGTTTGCCTTCTCAGCCTGTTTGCCCAACTGCTTAACTTGGCGAGTCATAAATTGAATCATGCTGGAAATTAGTAGCATGACCGCTGCTACCAAAAGCGTCAGTCTCCAGGAAATGAGCAGCAGCAAAATTGTAAACACAACGACTGTGCAGCTACTAATAATGAGACCCACCAACACAGATAGCGCTTGACTAGTGCGCCAGGTTTCATTATCTAAAGTACTGAGAAACTTGCCCGACGGATAACGCTCTAAAAAGCTATAACCAACACTTAATAGCTGTCTAAAAATACCCGAACGCAACTGATAGCTAATCCGCCAATTCAACCAGGAAAATAGGAGAGTGTTGCCATACAACAAAGCATTTTTCAGCAAAACGCTGCCAAAGATAAATCCAGCAGTAATGGGTAAACGGTTTTGAATCGGAATTTGAGCAAAAATTCGATCAAAAAAAGCAATCAAGACATTACTCTGAGCAGTTTGAGCCGTGCCAGCATCAAAACTTTGCAATAAAGGAATAAATAAACTAATTCCTAACCCTTCAGAGAGAGAAGCTAAAATTCCCAAGACTACAATAACTGGGATTGCCCAAGGATACAGCTTCAATAAAGGAAACAATTTTCTGATTACTTTCGCCTCTTTCATAAATTCCTATTTTGCTAAAAGTTTAATGCGAAAGTAGCAATTCTTGTAATTTTTTTGATTTAGTAGAGACAAGCTGTTGACAAATTTTCATTGCTTTTGTCCAACGCCATAAAAGTACCCAATCATAGGGTTTCAGAATTGGCAGGGGCTTTGTCTCCTGATTGTTAATCTCTTCAATCGTTAGCGGACGCGGCGGCAATCTAAAGCGCTGTCTAAATTTTAGCCAAGAGCGATGATCAGGCCAAATCAAGGAAGTAACTGGTTTAGCGGCAATTTTGAGTAAGCAGGTCAGGATCATCGGATACAAACCAGGACGCAGTAGCAAGCTCAGATCATCCTTGAGTGTCAGAGCCAGCCACTCTAATGTGTGCCAGTGCGCTCCAGATTTATAGCTTTTACCCATCAAATAGTGATAGAAGCATCCCCTAGACCAACGATAGATAGTAGGTGGGATTTCAGCGTGGCGAGTCCGCACTTCTGCTATGACCAACTGATAAGATTTAGCCATCGCTCGGCAATTGCTAGCCATACTACCGAGCAACTGCCGATACCCAACTAAAAACTCAGGCACAACGCGAAATTCATAAGCATCAGCGATGCGTAAATACAACTCCCAATCTTCGCAGCCTTGAGCATTTTGTGCCCGCAATTCTGGATTAAATCCTCCCACTCGATCTAGGCAAGTGCGACGGATCAGTGGGTTACTAGCATTATCCAAAAAATTGGAATAAACCAAAATTGGATAAATAGAACCCTCTGGTTTATAAGCTCGTTCTAGATTATATTTGCCAATAATGGCTCCCGCTTCATCGATATGCACAGACCAGGTATAGACTAGACCGACTTCTGGACCCGATCGCAACATACATTGCACTTGTTTTTCTAGCTTTTGGGGATACCAAACATCATCGGCATCAATCGGAGCAATGTATTCTCCCTGAGCATGGGCGATCGCTAGGTTCCGAGCCGCTGCCACTCCAGCATTCTTCTGCCTCAGTAGCTGCACGCGCGGATCTCTTTGCACAAAAGATTCAACAATTTCGGCAGTTCGATCCTGCGAACCATCGTCTACTACCAAAACTTCAATGTTTTGATACGTTTGTGACAGAACTGATTCCAAAGCTGGGCCAATATAGGATTCAGTGTTATATGCAGGGATAATCACTGAAACAAGCGGAGACTGAAAACTCATGGGTTATGGCTGAAGTACTGGATGAGTGAGATTTGTCCATGCCAACCTCACCCCGCCTACAGCACCCCTCTCCTGAAGGAGAGAAGACGGGGACAGGGCTACATAGGATGTCTGGTTTAACGAGTTGTTCTACTTGACTAGATAGAGACCCACCTTCAAGCCAGTGCCTGAATTCAACGGAGGAAACAGCAAATATTACAATTCAAAACTGGTAAATGCTTTAGAGCGATCGCGTTCTGCTATCAGCTCTTGGTAGACTGCTAAAGTTTCTTGATGCACACGCGACACACTCAGCCAAGCTAAGTTGCGTTGGGCCTGTTCCTTCCAGGCTTGCAACTGCTGAGAACACTGAAGCAATTCTAATAAAGCTGCCGCGATCGCTGCACTATCTTTAGGGTGAACTAATAAACCTGCGGCCCCCTGATCTAATGCTTCTGGGATACCATCTACATTGCTGGCGATGATGGCGCATCCCGCATCCCGCGCCTCCGACAGCACCAGACCAAATGGTTCTTGATGAGAAGCCAACACAAAAATATCTGTAGATTGCAAATATCTTTGGGGCTGAGGTTGAAACCCTAGAAAATGGATGCGCTCTGATACTGGCGTAGCCTGAGCTTGGGCTTCAAACATCTGGCGGTCAGGCCCCTCGCCAATTAAATACAGATGTGCCTCCGGGAAATCTGCGGCAATTTGAGCAAAAGCTGTAATCAATTCTGTAATGCCTTTGCGCTGATACATTCCTGCCACGGTAGCGATCGCAGGATGCTGGAGAGAGATCGTAGGGAGAGAAGAAGAACGCTGGCGAGGACTACCCAAAGTGCCATTGCGAATCACTCGCAGCTTCCTCTGCGGAATGCCCCGTCGCTCCATCGAATCAGCCACCGCTTGACTCACCGCAATCACGCGATCGGCCACGCCCATTAAAGTGGCGCTGCGCTGAAACTCATTATGAACGGTAGAAACTAGCTTATAGTTGCCAAATCTGCGTAAGCAGCGCGCCAAAACCACTCCAGTCATCATGTGGGCATGCACGATATCCGGTTGGAACGTTTGGGCGATCGCTCGGTATTCCTTGGTAGCTCGGAGGAGATTCCCCAATTGCCGCTGCTGATTCAAGGGGAAATGTGTGACACCGTAGTCTGCTAAAAGGGTTTCGTACTCGCCACCATCAGAGGCTA
Source organism: Trichocoleus sp. FACHB-46 (assembly GCF_014695385.1). Classification (NCBI taxonomy): domain Bacteria; kingdom Bacillati; phylum Cyanobacteriota; class Cyanophyceae; order Leptolyngbyales; family Trichocoleusaceae; genus Trichocoleus; species Trichocoleus sp. FACHB-46. Next base: position 346,015 of record NZ_JACJOD010000031.1, read on the forward strand.
CGGCTACCTCAAGCCCCGCTTTGGCTTGCAAACAGGCCAGATCGATCGCCACATTGATAATGCCGTTTCCGAGTTCTCGGACATCATTCAGGATATGGAGAATTCGCATCACGTTCTCTGCTCAACGACTTAGCTGTCTTGTAGATTAGCTAGCTTGAAGAGCATCTTGGCGGCTGAGGTTCTCCAGCACATCCAGATATTGCCCCACGATATTGTCCATAGCAAAAGCATTGGCCCGCTGCTGTAACACTTCAGCATCGGTTGGTTGCTCTAGCGCAGCAATAATTCCATCTGCCAAAGCTTTGAAATCACCGACAGGAGCCAAGCGACCATATTTGCCATTGCTCAAGATCTCTGCGGGGCCACTTTCGCAATCTGTCGAAACGACAGAAGTACCTGCGGCCAAGGCTTCTGCCACCACATTGCCAAATCCTTCATAAATCGAGGAGAGCACAAACACGGCTGACTGTGCCATGTAGGCATAAGGGTTTTCGACAAAGCCAGGCAACGATACATTATCTTGCAAGCCCAACTCTTGAATCAAAGCTTCCAACTCTGGCTTCACTAGAGGCTCGCGTGGATCGGCTTCTCCCAAAATCATCAATCGGGCGGGATGGCGTTGTCGCACCAAATCAAAAGCGCGGACTAAGGTGAGAAAATCTTTCTGCTTGACTAACCGCCCCACCCCCAAAACTACCGGAGGTTCTCCAGCCGCAAACCAGGGATGATCAATCGGTGCTTTAATTTTCTCGACCAAATTTGGCATCACGACTGGATTGTAGATGACTTGCACCTTATCCTCAGACAAGCCTGCCATCTGCGCCACATCTCTCGCTGTTCCTTGAGAAGCAGCCACGATCGCATCAGCCCAAGGATAAAACTGCCGCACCAGAAAAGGCCGAACGTTGCCACTCCCTCCATGCCTATCTTGAAACTGCTGCGAGAGATTGGTTTGCACACACATCACAATCCGAGTTGGCACCCCTGCTAAGCGCTGGGCCAAGGTTGCGGAACTAGCGATATCTAAAGCTGAGAGCAAGAAATCGGGTTTTTCTTGCTGCAAGTAGCGTCTGAGCGCCCAAGTTTTAGAAACGATGACAGGGGACTTGGCTTTGAGGTTAATCAGACGGACATTGGCAGGCACCTTATCGAGATAAGCACCTTCTCCTTGAGCCAGCACTAAATCAGTTTTTAAGCCTCTTGCCGCAAAGCCTTGAGCCAAATGCAACATCGCTCGCTCTGCTCCGCCCCCCGCTAAGTTAGGGATAAATAAGCTCACAGATGGTTGCTGCGATCGCAAGGTTACAGGCATAGAATCCTCCAGTTGCTTGGGTTATCGGTTCACTTACGCTGGAACTAGCTCAATCACGAGCGGCTGATCAGAGATAGTCAAGTTTAATTGCTTGGGATTGGCGTATCGCTGTACAGGAGCGACAGACGCTAACGGTTTGTAGGTGGTTGCCTGACGCACTCGCGTTCCCAGAGTTACAGTCACGGTCTGCTGAGGAACGTAAACATCCAGTTTCGTTTGCAAATCAAAACTAGAAATCTCTTGCCATAGCGCTAAATAAAATCGACCATCCCGTTTTTGCAGCAGCGTATGATGCACAGCGGGACTTAGGGGAGCACTGCTGCCGCTCAGGCTGTAGCTCAGAGCCTGCGGAGCAAACTCAGAACCCGGATCTTTTAGCAAAGCAATCAAGTTCTTTAGGGAGTCAAAGGCAGGTTTAGCAGAGCCATTGTTCCGGAGCAGACCAAAGTTCTGTTCTTGGGTAGTGCCCTGGCGCTCGTTGATGAGTTCGTAAAGGAACGATCGCTGGATGCCCCGATTAAAATACTCCAGATAGAGTCTAGGGACGTATTTAGCTGCTGCAAGTTCCGAAATCCCTGGCTGAGACGCTTTGAGATCGCTGGTGGCATTATGCCAACCGCATTCTGTCGCCACAATTGGCTTAGCTACCCCCGTGACTGCCTGAGTCAAAGGCACCCACTTTGTGTCTAGGTCCTGGCTGGGCAAGTTGCCCCCCGCATAGCTATGCATATTGCCCAGATCCGCCGAAGCCAGGGAGCCCAAGCGAGGAGCATAGTAGGGAATGGCCAAGGAAGGCATGAGCACAGGTAATGCGGCTGCCGTTGGATCTGCCTTGACTGCGGCATACAGTTCATCTTGGTAAGCCCGCAGCCCTTCCGGAAAAGCTTGGTTTTTATAAGTTGCTTGAGGATTCACATCCCACTCATTTGGCCCTTCGACTGCTTCAATCGAGGACAAGACAGGTTGAATCGCCTCTGCAACAACATTGGCAGGCGTAATGCCATCTCTAGAATCCATCACTAAGGTTGATTTGATTCCCAGGGTAGCTAAATCGTTGAGTCGGCGATAAAACTCTGAGTTCTTACCTCCGTCACGAATATGGCGCACTCCCAACTCTTGCAATTTGGGTCTGATAATCGTGTCGTAGTTGCCATAGGCAGTGTCAACATAGCGTAGATGAGTTGCCACGCCAATCGAGTTCACGAATGAGTCAGCACTGCGAGCCTGCTCTGGTTGTAATTGGGCCTGCGAGGGAGACCAGGAAGCGGTACAGGCAATTAGTAGAGCACTGAGTAAGGCTAGTAAGGGATAACGGTAGCGTTTCATGGAATAAGCAAGGGAAAACTTCATAAGCTGGCAACTTGCGAATAACGAGGAAAAGTCTAGGTGTAATTAAACCTGCGGGACTCGTGCGAGGGTTTGCCCTAGAAGTTGAGCAATTTTTTGGTTGATGATGTCTAGGTCAAAGCGTTGACTAGCTTGAATTTGAGCGTGATGGGCGATCGCGCTGGAGCGTTCTGGTTGATTCCGACAGAGATTAATCACAGCTGCCAGTTGTTGAGGATTTCCAGGAGTCGCTAGCCAACCATCAACCTCAGGCGTAATTAATTCGATCGCACCGCCCGATTTAGCAGCAACCACTGGTTTGCCGCAGAGCATGGCTTCTACAATTACCCGCCCAAACGGTTCTGGAGCTGTGGACGTGTGAGCAATCAGGTCACAAGATTTCATCAGGGTCACGACATCAGAACGAAACCCTAAAAAACGCACCCGTTTTTGTAAACCGAGCGTGTTGACTTGTTGATGCAGTTGTTCGACATATTGCTGCTCTCCAAATAAAGCGTCACCGACAAATAAAGCCATGACATCTTGTGGGCAGTGCGCCAAAGCCTCCAGCAAGACATGCTGCCCCTTCCAAGGCGAAAGCCGACTAAAATGACCCACTACAAACTGCCCCTCCAGACCCAGTTGCTGCCGCAATTGCGCAGCCTCAGCGTTGGAAGATTGATAGATTTGGGGTTCGAAGCCGTTATAAATGACTTGGGTTAACTCAGCACGACCACCCGCCGCAATAAAAGCGGTTTGGCTCGCCTCTGAGTTGGCAATCACTAAGGAGGAAAACCGATTTGCCAAAGTGACAGCAAGCCGCCGATTCATGGAGCTGAAGTGGTCGGGTGAGAGAATATCATGCAAGTGATAAACCAAAGGCCGACGACCGAGCCAAGCAGCCAAAGCTCCCACAACAAGAGCTTTCTGGGTGTTGGCATAGATCAAGTCGTAGTTGCGGCTCAACTGCACCACTTGGGTAATTAGGGGCAGGAGTTGAGCCAAGCTACCAAAGCCTTGCCGCCAACCGCTATCTTTTCGCACTTGGATGCCTTCAGAGCTAAGCACCTGTACCGGAATCTGATGTTGCTCTAGGAGATCCCGGAAGGGGCCATCTGCCAATAAAGCGACTAAACAGCGATCGCGATAGGGTTTCGCAATATCCAGCAGACATAATTCTGCCCCTCCTGGCTTGCCGCTTTGATCTAAGAAGAGAATCTTCATAAGAAATCCTTAGAAACGCCAGAATCAATTCAGAACTAAATAAGCTGGTTTTTTATCAACACTGAATTCAACTGAAGTTATTGAGCATTAACCCAAGCAGATTGCTTCGGAACTAATTTACGTCGTAGCCAGGTAATTAACGGTTTTTCAAGATACAAGTAGGTCAACCAACCAACAATGACTGCGATCACAGTCAACAGGCTCATGGTGAGGAAATTCCCAAATAAACTGACAAGATTTAGCGCGATCGCCACCTTGAAACAGGCAGCCAAACAGGGATAATGCACTAAATAAATCGAGTAGGAAGCATCTCCTAATCCGTTCAGCCAAGTAGGAGTTTTCCAGCCTTGATTCAAATCAATCGAGGCTGCCCCTAATACAACTAACATCGAGGGTAACCCATAAGCAATCACATCAAGAATTTCTACGTTTGTGTAGTTATCACCTAACCCCGAAGTGATAAATAATACTACTCCTGCAATCAAGTAGATTACTCCTGGTTTTATTCTTTTCCCTACTACCCAATAAGCCGCCAAACAACCAAAAGCAAACTCTAGATTGTGCGGATTAAAAATAAAGTTCAAGAGCAGGGGTGGCTGTACAGCGGAGGCGCGATCGCTGACACTCAACCAGAAAAAGGTCAGAGTTCCGCCTAGCCAACTACAAAGCACAAATCGAGAAACTTTAGGTGTGAGCCAAATTGCTAAACCAAAGATAAAGTAGAAGAAAATTTCGTGGCTTAGGGTCCAGCCAACGATTAAAACCGGAAAGTTTTCTTGAGGCACTAACAAAAGTGACTTTAAAATTACACCTAAATCCCGCTCGTAGCCTTTGCCAAATGAGGGAATTAAAAAGTAAATTGGCAATAAAGTCAGGGTGATGATCCAATAGAGGGGGTACACACGAATAACCCGTTTAACCATGAAAGCGTTAAGTTTTTGTTTCTGCCCAATATCAGCTTGGTGAGCGAAGAAGATAATAAATCCACTCAACACAAAAAAGAAATCAACGCCTGAACCCCCAAAAGCAAATAGCCCTGACAGGAAGTTTTGATTTAACTTTTCCTGGCTAAATTCGGTGACGTGAAACAACACCACTAACAACGCTGCAATACCTCGACAAGCCTGAATTAGTTCTAGCTTTTTCTTGGTAGATGAACCTGAGATTACTCCCTTAGCTGAAGTGCCTAACTGTACTGGACTGAGTGCAGTCGCAGGATAATTTGAAGTATCTTTCATTCATTTCTCCTGAAACTAAGTGAAATCCAGCGCGATCAAGAACGAGAGAGTCGCGATCGCTTTTTCTAAAATTTTCATCCTGACTGCAAAGCTGTTAACCGTTGGTAGCGATGGTATTGGCTAGCAGCCAGGGCCATACCCGCAAAACCCCAGAACACAACTCCTGAAAGGGCCAATGTGACGCTGCCTAGGCCAATTTGAGCAAATACGCCCAAACTGATCGCACGAGCGGCACTAGCAAAGGTATCGGCCCGAATATCGACAGACTGAAATAAGCTAAACAGCAGCAAAATAATGCCACCTAAATAAGGAATGGTGCCGAACCAACCGAGCGAGAAAAACATACTCAAAATGCCGCTGTCATTACTACCCAAACTGGTGCCTTCCAGCACAAATCCCAAGCCTTGGCCGAGAAATTGGGAGAGCGCTAAACTCAAGGTCGCGGCATACCCCTCGCTACGCTGGCTATAGCTGACATCTCCTTTGGTATTTGTGAGAGACTGCAAGCGGGCTCCAATCGTGTCGGCAAACGGATCAAGGTTGGCGAGCGGAATAATGCAAAGCGCCATCACTACAATCGTCACCACCAGACGCATCTGTAGCTTTGGTTTCAGGGATGGCAAAAAGGTCAACATCGCGACTCCCCAACCAAGCCAAGCCGAGCGGACCAGAGACAAGAGAAACGACAAATAGCCCACCCCAGAGGCAAAAAATCGCAGCTTGCCTTTGCCGCTTAGCAGCAACATTAAGCCTGCTAGCATGACTGTGGCGAAGGGTCCAGGGGAGTTCATGATGCTAAAGACCCGAATGCCCAAGGGTTCTGGGGTACCAAAGGCAATGGCTTTAGAATTGACTAGCCAAAATCGGTCCCATTGCGGTGCCACCAAATATTGATACACGCCGTAAGCCCCTGAAACTAAAACGCCCCAAAGAAATATGCGTTCTAAGCTTTGGCGGTAACTCGGATAACTCCGCCAATTGACAAATAGATGAAACCCAAACAGGATCGGGGTGAACCAGTTCAGCATGGGGACTACTACAGCCGTTGGCGGATATTTGATCAGCCCCACCAAAAAGCCGTAGATGACTCCCACAAAAGCCAAAATAAAGGGCAAACCTCCCTGGCGTGTGGCTCTAGGCAGCGATCGCACCAAAGTTGCTAGGGTCACTAACATGACCAAAAAAGGAGCCAGCAAGATAGTACTTGGGTCCACCCAACCACTGCTGTAATCCACCATGCGTCGCACCCAAGGCGACAAAAACGCAATCCACCAGGTAAAGCCTAGATAGAGCAAGGGATAACGCCCATAGAGAAACAATCCCACCAGAAAAGCGCCCCCAGGAAACGCAATTCTGAGTAGCCCTGCTTTCACCACCAGACATAAGGCTGAAAACAAGGTAAAACCCAGGATTGCCATCCAAGCAGGGGCTGGTTTCAACCCAAAGTTAAAGCTTTTTGTGGCTGCTCTGGAGGAGCGAATTTGCATGAGCTTGTGAAGTAATTAATGACTAAAAAGGTACGAAAAACTTAAGCTTGAACTTGATGAGTGGGTGTCACAGACAAACCAAATTCTTTTGGTTCTGGCTGAGTATTCCCTTTAGCTCGCCAATCAATTTCATAGAGCTTGATTTCCTTAAGAAAAATGTAATAACTCCACAAACTAGCTAATGTAAAACCTGCCAAACCTTGGCGATACATGCCATACCAAAGATATTGTTGCAAAAACTTTGCAGGTGGCTTTAATAGCAATCTAATTAAACTAAATTTCTTGCCTAATAAATGAGCTTGGTTAGCATCCAAATCAGTATATTTATTAAATCGAATTACTAGATCACTCATATCTCGAAATCCTTGATGCCATAAAGTTCCTGGCAACAACGTCACAGGGTCGTCTTTGACATCAGGCCCTTCATGAACGAGCACATCTTTAATTCGACATTGAGTTTTGTCATACAAGCGCACATGGGCTTCGGCTCGGCTATCTAACCATTTACCAAAAAAGTCTCCAACCCGTTTCACAGAGAGAGCTTTAGTAGTTGGCTCCAAACCCGTTTTCCAAGCTGAAATTGCGATCGCTAACTCTGTATCTACCACCTCATCAGCATCGAGAAAAAAGATCCAATCATGCTTTGCTTGGTCTGCTCCAAAATTGCGTTGCTTCGAGTATCCTGGCCAAGGATTGGTATAAACCTTACAGCCCAGGCTCTCAGAAATTTGCACTGTAGCATCTTGACTGCCACCATCAACCACAACAATCTCATCCGCAAAAGGTAAGCAAGATTGAATGGCATTAGCAATACATTCTTCCTCATTTTGGGCAATGATAACTGTTGAGATTGAGCGAATTAGGGTGGCTTGAATCATTTCTCTTTTCCTCTAAAGGTCTATTATCTAATAATTCAAAATTCAATAGATTTTCAAGTTTTCAGGACTTTAAAGCAACCATCTTCAGGAACAGAACAGATAGTTAACCTACAAATGATTGGAATGCTCGGCAAAGACATTTCGCATTTGCAAAAAAGGACTTGCTAACGACTGAGGAATAAAGCTTAAAGCTAAAGCCACCATCGTCCGAAGATTCAATTTTTGGTATTGAAGCGATCGCAAGAGATAGGGCCGAGCCGCGATCGCTTGATTTGCCCGCAACAATCCAATCCCCAAAGTCGTATTAGCGTAGGCCCATTCCCGCTCAAAGTATTTCCGTAGCTTTGGATTAGGCGCATCAGCCATAAAGCTTTCATAGCAAGCAATTCCTGCCTTACCTTTACGAATTTTGGCTTGAGCGTTGCGATTCCCACTAGTCATGTTTTCCGACTGAGCGTGAATGCGGTAGCAAGCTAAGCGCTCTGGGCAGTAGTAAGCTCCCTGACCAGAACGACAAGCCAGATAGCTAATGTAGTAGTCCCAAAATACGCCTGCTTCCTGTAAACGCTCCCAAGCCACAGCCTCACAGCGAATTAAGGCCGCAGAAGCTGCAAATACCGAGCGATCGATTAAACCCAGTTCCCAAAAGGGCCGATAAATACCCGCCTGCAATTGATGCCGCTTTTCCCGGCAAGATTGTTTCTCTGTGGCTGGAGCGTCGATCGTGCCCTCCGAGTTGATGATGAAGTAGTCACAGAATGCTAGAGCTAAATCTGGGTCAGCTTCCAACGGTGGTACCAATTTCTCTAGGAAATCTGGACACCAAAGATCATCATCATTCAGGCTTGCTACATATTTACCTTGAGCCTCTTTGAAGGCGTAGGTTGCATTCAAGCCAATGCCTAAGTTAGTCGGATTGCGGCGCAAGCGAATCCGCGCATCTTGAAAAGCATCAATAATTGGTTGGGGATGCTCCGGGCTACAGTCATCTGAAACGATGATTTCAAGATTGGTGTAAGTTTGCTGAACGACACTCGCGATCGCCTGCTTTAAGTAATCGGGGCGATTGTAGGTCGGAATAATCACACTGACGAGAGGCCCCTGATGCTTGGTCTCTGCGGTCATAATCTGTTTCCCCAATCCTCACAAAGTTCCATCATTTATTGCTGTCAAAGCTTAGGCTCACTAAATTAACCAGGAAATTAACCAGGCACTTCTTGTTTCAGCCAGGGCTTCTGCTTGCGGAGAGTATGCAACAGGTTTCTCAGCTTTTGGTAGCCTTGCGGACCTAACCAACGCATGGCGGTAATAATCAGACCCAAGCGCAGATAGCTTTTGGTGGAACGAAGTTGAGGATAGTAGGTCAAAGCCTGTCGCCGCAAGCTTAAAGCAGTGTCATAATCCTTCGCCAACAGAGGCTTCCAAGCGACCGACAGATGAGCCCGCCCATAGGCTCGATTTTTCAAATACTGGACTTCTGAGGAGGCAGAGGCAAAGGTTTTGTCGATTACCTTCAAACGGTGTTTGAGATGCCGCTGCAAGTTATTGGATTTACTGTTGGCATGCTGGCGATAAAACACCAACGGCTCCTTTACCACAGCAAAGTGATAGCGAGCGGCAATGCGAATCCACATATCCCAGTCTTCCGCCGATCGCAGCGTTTGGTCAAAAACTCCCACCGTTTCAAAGCAGCTACGCCGCACCATCGGAGAGCTGCCACAAAAGATCTGATTTTCTTCCGCGATCGCTTGCCAAATCTCTCCCTCAGCATCCGACATCAGAACTTGGTCGGTTAGGTTGCCTGCCGCATCCATATTTACAACCCAAGTATTGACCAAGCCAACGGCTGGATCTGCCTCCAAACACCGCACCTGTTTTTCTAGCTTGGTGGGTGCCCACAAGTCATCGGCATCCAGAAAGGCGATGTACTCTCCCTGAGCTTCCGCAATGCCTCTATTTCGCGCTCCCGCTGACCCTTGATTTTCCTGGGTAATCAGCCTGATGCGAGGATCGGTTAATGCAGATACCCATTCCACGGTGCGATCGGAACTGCCATCATCTACGATTAACAGTTCGAAGTCTGGATAAGTTTGCTCTAGGACACTAGCCACCGTATCGGGCAGGTAGGCGATCGCGTTGTAGGTGGGAATCACGACAGAAACTTGGGGCATAGGTCATCCTCTGAATTTACTAACAGGGTTGAAGCAACAGTTGCTGGTAAATTTCCACCAATCGGTCATTCAACTGGTTGATGTTGTAGTGAGTTTCTACATAAGAACGACCTGCGTGCCCCATTTGAGGCCAAATTTCCGGCTGCTCAATTAAGTAGCTGAGCTTGCTAGCTAAAGTATCAGCATCCCGCTCAGGCACTAAAAAACCAGAACTGCCATGTTCGATTAGCTCTGGAATGCCACTGTGGAATGTGCTAATTACAGGTAATCCCATTGCCATTGCTTCCATCAAAGCCACAGGAATTCCTTCTTGATCGCCGTCCTGGCTGGTGACACTCGGCGCTAGCAAAATGTGAGCTTGGTTCAAAATCTCCAATACTTCTTGGTCTTGTTTCCAGCCCAGCAGCTTCACATGTTTCTGCACACCCAAGTTTTGAATCAAGTCAGATAAAGCGTCTCGCAGTGGTCCATCCCCAACTACGTGATACTCCAGGCTTGGGTACGTTTCGGCTAGTTGAGCCACAGCTCGAATGCCGTACTCAATTCCTTTTTTCTCCACTAAGCGGGCGATCGTGACTAAGCGAATGCTGCCATCGGCATCGGGTTGGCGCGGTGCAAAGGTAAACTTTTGGCAGTCAATCCCCATCCGGTGAACCATAATTTTTTGCTCATCACAACCCAATTCAATCAAGCGTTGCTGCCACCGCTGACTGATGGGCAGAAACAGGTTGCCCATGCGAAATAGAGGATCGTAGAGGCGATCGCCAAACAGCTTCAAACTGGTCGTAATATCGAAGCCATGGAAGGTAGTGATTAGCTTTCCTCTGAGGGCACCAATATCCTTGAGAAAGGCACTTTGCAACCCACTCCAACCAAAGTGGCAATGAATAATGTCATAGGCAGGCCGCTCTTTGAGTAAGGGCAGAGTGGGGTAGAGCAATCGGAACGAGGCCGCTTCTTTGCCGTACTTCAACACATTGAGCGATCGCCCCAACAGCACTGGATCTTTGAAGCTATGCGTCAACAGCAACCCAGTCCCCTTGACCCATCGCCAGATTTGATTCTCAGGGATAGGGGGCCAATAGTGAGTATGGCGCAGCAAATCGTACTTCTCGACATCTGGATGGTTTTTAGGCTGCTTTTGCCCGACGTTGGCATAAATATCGACTTGATGTCCTCGGTCAATTAATCCTGTAATTTGGCTCAGGATAAAAGTTTGAGATATAGAGGGAAATTCCCCGACGACAAAAGCAATTTTCATGACTCAATTTCATCCCTAGCGACTCGTCTTACACCGCAAAGTTTTTGAGGTTACGATCGCACCAAGCTCTTGACCTGCCGCAGCCGATCCCGTAAACCAGGAGAGTCCATCAACCAGAGATGCACCTGGAGTTTGAGGTAGTCTCCCAAAAAATTCTGTGCCACTGGATAATTTTGCAAAAGCTGTTCTGCGGTGCCGCGATCGCCTGCCCGAATGCAACGCTCGGCAGCAATGACCGCTAAATAAGTCAAATAATGCTCCAGAGCTGAGTGATATTCAGGCGGACAATCCATCCGTAAAGGCTGAGGATCGCTCAGCATCGGCCAAGGCGGCACAATCTTTCTCGTACTATAAGCCGAGATCTCAGAGGCTTCGGTATGCCACCAAAAGAGCGGCGTGGGATTGCGATAGATTTTGTAGTTCAGGGCAATTTGCACCCACAGATACACATCCTCGCCATAGTTGCAGCCATTCTTGGTATAAAAGCCACCAAAACGTTCTAACACTTGTCGCCGACAGACAATCGCGCCTGGATGAAAGAAGTCTATGATTTGCTTGGTTGACTGACCATCCAGGTTAATCGGCATCCGCCACTCCCCTTCTGTCACTCCAAACCGTTGGCACTCAGCCTCCCAACTGGTGCGATCGCTACCCAAGAAGCGGCCAAAGGCACTCATCGCACAATCTGGATGTGCTTGCAGTTGTTGCACAGACTCGGCCAAATAGGTTGGCAGCCACTCGTCATCCGCATCCAAAAAAGCGATCAGGGAAGCTCGACTTTCCCGAATTCCCCGGTTACGAGCCTCGCCTGGTCCTGCATTTGCCTGACGGATAAATTGCAGCCGAGGATCTGTGTAGCCCTGGACAATTTCTGGCCCGTTGTCCGTGGAGCCATCATCCACCACGATGATTTCAAAATTTTGATGTGTCTGAGCCAAGATAGAATTTAATGCTCTAGCAATATATTGGCCCTTGTTATAGAGCGGAATAATGATCGAAACATCTGGGTTGCTGTGAGTTTCCACTAAATTCATCGGGTACCTCTGAGATTTAGACCTTGCGACTGGAGCTAGTTGGCGATCGCTTGCATACGATTGGGGATTGCTACCGAGTCACTAATCCAGCCAACGCTGTCGGATTGGTCACGACTTCGTGCTCCCAAGCTTGCAGGCTTTCGGGCGAGGGACCTAACCGCACCGGACCTGCCTCGACTGCTTCCTGCAACACGGTTTCTACTTCAGCCACCATCCGCTCCACCGGAAAACGCTTCTCGACATAGGCGCGACACCGCTGGCCTAAAGTCGGATCTGTTTCTTGCCAATTTCTCAGAGACCGCAGGCGATCGCTCAGTCCCGCCACATCTCCGACAGCAATCTGAAACTTTTCAAATTCATCCGAGAGAACATCTGGAATGCCACCATATTTGAGGCCGAGGGCTGGAGTTCCACAGGCCATCGACTCGGCTAAGACCAACCCGAAGGTATCTGGCAATAAACTGGGCAATACCGAAACATCGGCAGCCCGGAATATTTCAGGGAGATCGGTGCGGCGGCCTAACCAATTCACACTGTCGCTGATACGCAGTTGGCTGCACAAGTCTTTAAGTTCCTGGACATACGCTGTTGCCGCTTCGGGTGAGGAGTGAACCACAGGACTGCCGACAATCATCAACCGTGCTTGCTCAGGGGGCAATCCCAGTTGAGCAAAGGCCCGGATCAGCATTTCAATGTTTTTAGGGCGATCGATGCGACCTGCATAGAGCACGGCAAAAGCATCTGGAGGTACGTCTAGCCGCTGCCGAGTTTGCTGGCGATCGCCCTGCATCGAAAACCGTTTCAGGTCAATGCCGTTGTAAACCACTTGCAGCGTTTTGGGGTCAAATCCAGCTCGCAAGTAGCCTTGAAGCGTGGCCTGCGAAACCGTCATAAACCGGGTGACATGTTGCAACCCCCACTTAATCTGTGGCCGAAATGTTTTGTGGGGAAAGATATGTAGGTGACAGACCAGTGGCACATGCTTCAGCCGAGCCACAGCGCCGCCAAAAAAGGCTTCTCTCGTCTGATTAATATAAACCACATCAGGATTAATCTTGAGTGCTGGCAAGAGGGAGCCGAGCCAGGACAGCGACGAGAGGATGAGGTGACGTTTTCCGGTCGTATCAATTACATAACGTCGTACCTTAGTCATCGACTTACAAAATTGCTGGTACTTGGGCAAAAAATCTCCATCTTCTCGATAGATCAGATGAATTTCATGCCCCCGCTGCGCTAAACCTGTACAAACTTCGAGCAAACACCATTCCTGTCCGCCTCGACGAGAAGAAGGTTCATTTTCTAAGACCAAAATTTTCATAGCAATCTCCTTGGCTAAACGGTTGCGACTCCTTGCATGCTTCATCCAGCGGTTGAGCCAACTTCATGCTGCATTTGGTGATATTTCCACAGCTTGCCACCTTGAGCGAGCAATTCCTGATAGGTGCCCTGCTCAACAATTCGCCCTTGCTCTAACACCACCACCTTGTCCGCTCGGACAATCGTGGAGAGTCGGTGCGCGATCGCAATCACCGTGCGACCTGTAGACAGTTTTTCTAAAGACTCCTGAATTAAACGCTCTGAAACTGAGTCCAGCGCACTCGTGGCTTCATCGAGAATCAAAATCTCTGGATTGCGGAGGAGTGCCCGCGCGATCGCCAGTCGTTGTCGTTGACCCCCAGAGAGCCGCACCCCGCGATCGCCCAGTTGGGTATCAAATCCTTCTGGCATTTCCTGAATGAACTCTAGAGCATTGGCAAATTTAGCGGCTTCCCAAATTGCAGCTTCATCCACCCCGTCTAAGCCATAAGCAATGTTGTTACGGACAGAAGTATTAAAGATAAACGTATCTTGGCTAACCACTGCCATGCGGCGACGGACCGAGTTGGTGTCAAACTCGCGCAGATCTACGCCGTCCATCAAAACTTTGCCTTGAGTCGGGTCGTAGAAGCGGGGAATCAAATCAACCAATGTGGTTTTTCCGGCGCCTGATGCCCCCACTAAAGCGGTCATTTGGCCGCGATTAATCGTGAGAGTAACATTTTGCAGCACCAAATGAATTGGGTCATAACCAAAGTCAACGGAGACCAATTCGATCGCTTTTTTGACTCCAGTAAACTCTCGAACTCCATTGGGTAAATATGGTTTATTATCAGTGCGCAGAAGCTCTTTAATATTGTCTACTGAGCCGCGAAAGCTACTAATTAATGCGCGGTTGCCATTGATTTCGTGAACTGCGGGTACTAGCCGAAACAAGATGAATAGAAATGTGAGCAACGAAGCGGTTTGCATCGTGCCATTGGCGACAAATACAGTCAGTGCCACAATGATCATGCCGATCAAAATAGTGGTCGCTAATCCTTCTGCTAGAGGACGCACGATCGCCCAGCCCATGACTGCGTTGGTTCCTGCCTCCACAATGTCATCACTGGCTTTATAGAACCGCCTGCGCTCAAAATCCTGTGTCGCAAAAGATTGGACGGTACGAATTCCATTAATAAATTCCATCGCGATCGAAGCAAACCGACCGTTGGCTTGCGACACCGGAAAACTTGCTTCTCGCACTTGCTTATTGAGCGTGGATAACCCTACCCCTAGTAGGACAAATAGCATCACCGAACTAATCGATAGCTGCCAGGAGATGCTAAATATAATCGCCACGTAGACTAAAAGGGTTAAGCCTTTAGTCATAATGAAAGCGCTTAAATTAAAAACTTGCCTCAACCGCCCAATTTCACTAGTGATGCTATTCAGCAGTTCACCCGATTGGGATTTACTAAAGTAACTCAGGCTCAAGGATTGCCACTGCTCAAAAATTCGCTTGTGTAAGCGATTCACCAAGTGCATTTGGGCTTTTTCGGTATACACATAAGTCAGGTAGTTAAATCCTGCTCGCAACCAAGTTGATAACAAAATTAAGCCAGAGACCCGAAACAAACGGCTGGTCTCTGATGTGTTTATACCTAAAATCCAAAGATCAAACCAACGAATTCCGGTTTGAAAAGGTTCAGCACTAGGGTTGACCAAGTTTTGTAAGAACGCCAACAAGAACCCTAATCCGAATCCCTCAAATGCTGCCGCTAGAAGCGAGAAAACCACAGCCAATATTGCGATTTTTGGAAAATACTGAAACTCGCGTAGAATCAGGTCGTTATCTTTCCAAAAACTTGTCGCTTTTAGCAACTGACGGAGAAACGCTGGAAGCTTGAACTGCATTATGTTTCTAGTGGGGTAAGAGTTGTCACGCTTCAGGAAAGGTCCTTGATAACCTCTCCTCCAACCCCTCTCCTACAGGAGAGGGGAGTTGAAGACGGGATAATGGGGGGATGGCATATCATCCAACGACCTTAGTAGGCACCGAAACCAGTTAGAACCTTAGGCACTGTGAGCAGGAGAATTTTTAAGTCCTGCCAAAGTGACCAGTGACGGAGATATTTCAAATCAGAGCGATTGACTGTATCAATGTCTCGCATATTGGAACGAGCCATCACCTGCCACGGTCCGGTAATTCCGGGGAGCGCATTCAGTCGCTGCCTGACTTCGGGGCTGATCCGGACTGCGTCATACAGCGCCCAAGGACGAGGACCAACAAAACTCATCTCTCCGCGCAGCACATTGAATAGTTGGGGTAGCTCATCCAGACTGTACTTGCGTAACCAACGACCATTAGGAGTGACGCGGGGATCGTTTTCATGTTTGTGCAAGCCTGGCTGATGGCCCATCACTTGGTGGTGCAGTTGCTCGGCATTCGCGCTCATGGTGCGGAACTTATAGATCCGGAACAAACGACCTCGTTCGCCCACTCGCCACTGGCAGAAGAGAATTGGGCCAGGAGATTGCAAACGTACCAGTAAGGCGATCGCAAGAAACACAGGACTGAGGAGGAGAATGGCGATCGCGGCGGCAACTCGGTCCAGCAGACGCTTAATCCGCCAACTCCTGCCAGATTGCTTCTTCGGTAATTCTGAGGTGTTGGGAATAGTGAGGAACAAAGACTTACCTGCTTGCTCACAGGCATCCGCCCAGAACCGGAGTTTCTCCTCTCCCACATCCGGAGCAAGACTGATCAGGCGAATGGGCGATCGCTTGAGGCAGGCGATTAGCCAACGCTGGCTTTCTAGGGAGGGTAGATGGTTGCTAGCGCTGTTGGGAGCGCGGCGGACTACCAGATGTTTTTGCCGCCATTTCAGTTCGTACTTAAAAGAGCGATCGCTCTTGGGGAGAGCCTTGACAGAATTTGTAGGGATTGAAAGTAGATTCATAGCGATTCAGAGGGATAAGGTGACTCGGATGAAATTCAATCGGTAACCAATTTCGACATCTGAAGTTGATAGATTCAAAGATTCAATCCACGGCAACACGCAGAATACTAGGCAGACCGGGCGTAGGGTAGATAGTTATTCGCTGGCATTTCAGCGCCATTGGCAATTACGCCAACCATGTTGAGTTTGCTCAGCATGTTGGTGGCTTGAGTTAGCTCGCTACGGGTCACTTGTCCCATCCGTCCCACCATCAACACTCCACTACAGAAGGACGCTGTGAGAATGGCATCGACAATGCCCAAAACTGGCGGAGCATCCAGTAACACGAGGTCGTAGGATTCCTCAAAAGTAGAGATTAGCTCTGCCATGCGGCGCGAACTCAGGAGCTTGGCGGGATCAGCGGGCGTAGGGCCAGCCGTCAAGATGGAAATGTTGCTATAGGCGATCGCTGGCTGAATATAACTGTGCTCCTCCGTAATGGGGCGATCGCTGGCCAGCAAGGTAGACAGTCCTTGCTCATTGGGCAGGTTTAGTTGCTTGTGCAAACTGGGACGGCGGAGATCCGCATCAATTAGCAGCACCCGCTGGTGCAAGCGAGCCGCACTCATCGCCAACCCTAAAGCCAGAGTCGATTTACCTTCACCCGATAAAGCGGAGGTAACTACCAAGGAGCTAAAAGGGAAGGTGGAGTTGAGTAGCTGAATGTTTTTGTAAATCAGGTCCAGCGATTCCCGGAAGGGAGGCCAATCTACGACTTGAAGCGTGGCAGGAGCCAAAGCGGGAGTTTTGCGGAAGGATAAGTTGAGCATCGGCTCGCTAAAGCCAGACCGAGGCACCGCCGGGATCAAGCCCAGTAAAGGTACTGCCACTTGTTTCTCCAGTTCATCGGAGCTGTGAACCGCATCATCAATGCCCTCCCGGACAAAGGCGGCGACACTGCCCAGAATTAAGCCTGCTACCGCTCCTAGAAGTAAGTTTTGCTTCAGGCTCGGGCCAATTTGGGTTCCTAGTTGAGCCGCTTCTACCACTTGCCAGTCAAAGCCACCCCGCGCAATTTCTAGCGCTAGTTCTTGCTTCGCTTTCAGCAACTGTTGCAGTGTTTCTCGACCGACTTCCACATTCGGTTGTAGCCGCCCATATTCCGCTAGCAAGCGGGGAAAGCGCTTGAGTTCTGCCGTTAATTGCTGTTCAGTTTGGCTCAAGCTCTGACCCCGAGCCTGTAAAGCTCTGGTATTGACCTGAGCCTCAACCAATTGAGTAATCAGCGTTAAGTCTGTTGCGCCTAGTTGGCCTGCTTTGAGTAAGTCGTTCCCTGAGGCGTTAAATTGCGCGGGAACGGTTCCTAAAACACGGCTGACCTCGGCCCGCAATAACCCAAGTTGTCGTTGCCGCTGCTCTAGCAAAGACTTAATGTGCGGGTCAAAATCCTTAAAGCGGAGCCGTTGCTGCTCTAGGGTTAATTCACTTTTTTGCAGCTCGTTCAGTAAGGTTTGGTAGCGTGACGATTGGCTCAAGCGAGAGGCAACCAAGGCTTCTTGGGGCGATCGCTTGACTTGCTGTTGCAAAGCCACATAACGAGCCTGCATATCCTTGAGCTGCGCCTGATTGGTGCGTTGTTCTTGCCGCACACTATTCAGCGCATCAAACAAAGCTTTCGATTGGGCTTCGGGATCAATTAGGTTTTGGCGATCGCGGAACTTCTCCAGCGCATCTTCCGCTTGATTGACCTGCCGTTGGACCTTCGGCACTTGGTCAGTAATAAAAGACAAACCTTTGGATAAGCGTTGCTGTTGCTGCTCCCGGTTGTAGTCTTGGTAAACCTTTTGAATGGCTTGCAAAACTTTTTTGGTTTTCTCTGGATCAGAATCGGTATAGACCGCCTGAAACACCTTGGTCTTGACTTTGTCCTCCATCAGCTGAGTCAAGACCAACGATTTTTGAATCTCCGCCACCGTAACATCTGGATATTGCGGCTTCAGAATCTTAACCGCCCGCTGTAAGAGATGAGAACTCCGCATTAGAGTTAGTTGTGTGGCATTGTCCACCTCAACCGTAGCGTCCGCGAAGGGGACTTCTGTACTGCCGTTTTCTCCTTTTTTGCTTTGGTAGTTGGATTCCACCAGCAATTGCATGGAGCTTTGGTAAATAGGCTCAGCTAGAAATGTGAGGACCGCAGCGATCGATACAACGCCACTAAATACACCCAAGAGCCAGAAGCGTCGCCGCATTAAAACTGCAAACAGTTGTCCATATCCTGGATCTGTATCAGCAGCTTCTATGAGCTTGCTTTCAGTTAGGTCTACCATCCCTCACCTCGGAAACAGTTCAACAATCAAATCATCCGCAATCTTAGTAACAAGCCTGCTCCATCACCTGATCGACTTGGTCAAAGAAGGCCTCTTCCGAAAAGCGGCTCATCGCATGTTGGCGAATTTTGCCATAATCCCAAGTCATATCTGAGGCTTCAAATAAGGCAGTTTGCAACGCTTCGGGCGTTTGCCGATTGAAAAAGACACCCGTTTTTCCCGGCACTTGGGTATCTAGCACTCCCCCAGCTCCATAAGAGATGACTGGAGTACCGCTGGCGTTGGCTTCTACAGGTACCAAACCGTAGTCTTCTAGAGCTGCTACTACCACTGAGCGGGCCTGAGCCATCAGTTGAGTGCGCTTGGCATCACTGACATGACCGAGAAATCGGATGTTGCTTAAGGCTTGAGCTTCTAAGCGCGATCGCTCTGGCCCATCGCCTGTAATCAACAAAGGCCATCCCAGCCAGTTAAACGCC
The DNA here is from genome assembly GCF_014695385.1 of Trichocoleus sp. FACHB-46. Taxonomy (NCBI): domain Bacteria; kingdom Bacillati; phylum Cyanobacteriota; class Cyanophyceae; order Leptolyngbyales; family Trichocoleusaceae; genus Trichocoleus; species Trichocoleus sp. FACHB-46. The sequence goes on from NZ_JACJOD010000031.1 coordinate 364,990, forward strand.
TCAATAATCACATCCATCCGCTTATAACTAATCAACCGAGCCGAAGCTAGATAAAAGTCTGCTTTGTGGTTAGCAAACAGAAACTTACTGCTGTCAATCGGATAGTTAATTACTAAAGCTGGCTTGCCATAGATTTGCTGAATGCGCTTTGCTACCACACTAGAATTGGCAATATATAGATCAGGTTCCTGAGCATATTGCAAATCCAAATTTCGCATCCGGTGGAAAACATTTTCCAGCAAGGGATAGAACCTGTGATAGGTGCCATACTCCCGCAAATAAGTCTGGGTATCCCAAAGAAAGCGCGTCACATTGTGGCAAAAACAAACATGACGTGATCCTGGGCCTTTTTTAACTGCTTTAGCGAAACTAGTACTACTGCTAATGATTAAGTCATAGTCCCGTAAATCCAGCGATCGAAATGCTGGAAAATAGAACGGTGCCATCAATCGAAAGTATTTGCTAGCTCCTGGAATGCGCTGAAGTAAAGTTGTGTTGACAAAGCGATCGCCTAGGTCAATTGTTCGTTTAGGATCGTAGAGAGAGGTAAAAATATCGGCCTTAGGATATCGCTTGCAAAGCAGTTCAAAGACTCGCTCTGCACCACCTCGTTGCGTTAAATAGTCATGAACTAAAGCAACTCTCATGGCTAACCAAGAATCATGGATTACGGTTTTACCCGGAAGCCAGCCTTTAAACTAGATAGTTTTCAACTCTTATGTTGCGTCTAGTTAAGGCTAGTAAAAACATTCCAGGGCTAGAGGGAGATGGGGATCATTTCTACCTTTAGTGAGATATTTGATGTCTGTAGCAATCGATGCCAAATCCACTCTGGACCTTTAGAAATACACCCAGGGCAGAGATCGCCACAGTTCTTTCCGCCTTCATTGCAAACGATGACTCTTGCTTCTTGCAACTCAAATTCTTGATTGCATAATAGGCAAGCTTGGTCTGTCAAGGAAGTGTTGTTACACTCAATTTGTAATTGCATAAACAATCCTCCTTGGCCTTAGCCAATCTGGTGTCTAAAACTCACTTGAAACATGAATCAATAACTGATCAATATGCTCAGTTAAAATCCAACAATTGCAAGTAACAAAGCCTACAAAATTTGCTTAACCTAGGCTTTATTTGCAGTGTAGTTTAAGCAGGACAAAATCTTTGTAGTCCACCCTACCTAAGAACCTCAAGATAGCCTTAGAAACTGAACTAAAGGATATTAAGAAATAGGGTAGCAAGCTCAAAAAATCAGGTTCTTGGTTCCACAATTGACATATCTCCTAGCTCAATTACCTCTAGTAATGAAGAAACTGATCGACCGATTGAGTTTGTTTTATAGAGGTAGAGCAACTTCTGTAGCATTGGTTCTAAACGAGATCTAGTGACGGGACTGACTCACTGGATACTCTGCCATGCACTGGAGGGAACAAACATAAAAGGGAACTAAAGTGTGTACGTTCAACGGTAGATGGCTTACGGGTGCTGATACAAAGCCATACACTTGGCACGTACCCTGTACTGCTAACGAGCGCAGCTTCTACGAACGATACGGAGTTTTTTAAGCGATCATCATCACCCTATAGAGTGATGTTGCTTTACATAACTAAATCCGCCCACAGAGGGACGACAGGTTTGTCACCGAGTAAAACTCATAAATGGATGGCGATCGCACTTTTCCTAGCTGCAACCTTTCCTAGTTCTCTAACGTCTACCTCGTTCAGTGCCTAACTGCATTTCCTAAAGCGCTTAGCTAACCAGGATTGCAGTTGTTAATCTATTCGGCACCTCAAAGACTGACAGGGATAGGGTTTATGAAGGGAGAGCAAATGCTGAATTGAAATAATTTTCGAGTTTAGGGTTATATTTTTCTGTGTTTCACCCTAATTTTTTAAGTATTCAATTTCCAGATTTGTCTTTTGAGTCTTGGTTTTTTAAGGGCAAACCTCCCTGTCTGACCGCAATACAGCTACAAAGTTCAACACCAAATTCAATGTCAGACTCCATGCCAGAGATGAGCGCATGACACCAACTAGGATGACAACCCTCAGTAAACATTTGCTATGGTGTCCTCCAGAGTCAAAAGAGGTTTGTAAGGCAGCGCGATCGCTGGCTCAAACCCTCTAGATTTTTCGTTTTGAAGTAATTCCAGGGAGGAAAACTTTGGCTAAACCTCGAGAAATGACTCAAGTAACCTCACATCCTGCATCGATGGCTACATCCAGTCCTGTCTCGGCTAGTATCGCCGCCACCGAGCTACGTCCTTGGGGAGCTTTCACGATTCTCGAAGAAGGCAGAGGCTACAAGATTAAGCGCATTGAGGTCAAACCGGGTCATCGCCTCAGTCTGCAAATGCACCATCACCGCAGCGAACATTGGATTGTGCTCTCAGGTACAGCGCGGGTGCTTTGTGATGGCCAAGAATTAACCTTATACAACAATCAATCTACTTATGTGCCTCAATGCACCCAACATCGGCTGGAAAACCCCGGTGTAATTCCGCTGGTCTTGATTGAAGTGCAAAACGGTGATTACTTGGGAGAAGACGACATTGTGCGGTTCCAGGATGATTACAATCGTCAGCCCAATTCGTCAGTCGCTTCTTAGCATTTTGAGGTCAGGTTAAATTTCCCAGATCCGGGCAACGACTTGTGTAAGATGACAATAAGATTTCTGATCTGACACAGACTCGCTGGCTGGGAAAGCACGCTCAATCAATGCCTCACTCCTCACCCATTCATCCGGACCTGATTTTAGACAAGCGGTACAAAATTGTTCGCATGTTGGGCCAAGGGGGCTTCGGACGTGTCTATCTAGCGGAAAACCTCAACCGCTTTCATGAATATTGTGTCTTGAAGGAGTTCGCTCCCCAAGTCAAAGGGACGGCAGTTCTGCAAAGGGCGGCTGAGCTATTTCAGCGAGAAGCGGGGGTGCTCTACCAACTGCACCATCCTCAAATTCCTGAATTTCGTGAGTTAATTCAAACTCATTTAAATGGCGAAGACTATCTTTTCCTGGTTCAGCAATATATTGAAGGCCCCACTTACTGGGAACTGCTAGAGCAAGGACAAAAGTTTAGTGAAACGGATGCCCTGGGTCTCTTGCTCGATTTGTTGCCTGTGCTGGAGTATATTCATGCTCAAGGCGTGATTCATCGGGATATTTCTCCGGACAATTTAATTCAGCAACGATTTACGGGTAAGCCAGTTCTAATAGATTTTGGGGGCGTGAAACAGGTAGCGGCGACCGCAGTGCGCCAGTTGACCCAACAGCCCATCCCCACACAGCTAGAGAAACCAGGCTACACCCCGATTGAGCAGAGATATGGCAAAGCTTCTGCAGCCAGTGATCTGTATGCTTTAGCCGTAACTATTTTGGTATTACTTACTGGCAAGAATCCGGCTGATTTATATGATGCTCACCAACGTACTTGGTGCTGGCGGCAAACCTTAAGGCTGAACCCTCAATTTGCCGCTGTCTTGGAAAAGATGTTGGCGGAGCGCGAGTGCGATCGCTATGCATCCACCCAAGAAGTCAGACAAGCTCTCCAGCCTCTAGTGCGATCGCATCCGGTGTCTCAAGCTCAGACATTAGCGGTAGCCAGAGCCGCTCAACCTGCTCAGCCTGCGGCTCCCGCTAGACAACCGAAAGCCAAGTCTAGTGTCTCTAGGGCAAAAACTTGGGTGGTTGCTCCGATCGCTCGGCAACCAGTCGCACCAACTCCTCCGCCAGCGCCTCCCGCCCCTGCTCTTGCTCCTGCTCCGGTCAGCCCTGCACCGAGTTCGGTTCAGCCACCGAAACGGTCATTTTTGGGGTTTTTGGGCAATCTGGTTTCCTGGCTCGTGATTAAACCCATCTATTATTTATTACTCAAACCTATTTGGTATCTGGTCAAAAAATTACTGATTTTAGGGATCAGTGTTTTGGTGTTCGTAGGCGTGAGCTATTGGTTTGGCCCTGCTCTGTTGGCTTGGCTAAAAGACTCGATCATCCCCAGTTCTCAAGTTGCCGATTCCGTTGCAGGCTCCAGTTGCCAAGAGCAGGTGTTGAAACGTTATGAAGCCCTCAACCTGCCTACAGGCTCTTTCTATCCACAAGTGAATGAGAAGTTCTACGCTCAGCACCCAGAACTGAAAGGACGCACCTTAACGAGCAAGCCAGAAGACGCGCCCTTACGACAGGATTGGTGCCAAATTGCCGATGAAGTTTTGGACCAAACAGAGAGATCGCAACAGAAGCTGAAGTAATAGCGTTGGGAGAATTGCGATCGCGATCGCCAACACTTCCTCGACTCACCTAACCCCTGCCTAGCTGATTAGGGTGCTATCTCCACTCTCTAGAACGGTGTCTTCTAGCTTGGCATCCTCCAGCTTGGCTCCGGCTAGATTGACATCCTCTAGATTGGCTCCTTCTAGATTGGCGCGTTCTAGGGCCGCTTTGCTTAAATTGGCTTGATGTAGATTCGCCACCTCTAAGTCGGCTCCGGTCAGATTGGCTGCTTCTAAATCTGCCTCGCTCAGATCTGCTTCACTGAGAACTGCCCCCGCTAAGTTAGCAGCTTTCAGATCAGCTTGATCTAAAATCGCGCTGTCGAGAATGGCTCCTTCTAAAATTGCTTCATCGAGCACAGCATCACTCAAATCCGCACCACTGAGGTCAGCTTGAGTCAAATCCGCACCCTTGAGGGCAGCTCCGCTCAATGTTGCTTGGCTGAGGTTGGCTCGCCGCAAGTTAGCTCCGTCCAGCATAGCTCCATGCAAAATGGCTCCACTCAAATTAATTTCTTCCAGAACAGCTCCTCTGAGGTCAATGATGCTAAAGTCTCGCTCTCCAGCACTGTAGCGTTGCACAAGTTCTTCCACATTCATCTGTGATCACTCCAGATTGATTAAACCAACGGTTAAATGACTCGCTGGCAGATTGCCTGAGCCAGCAATACAACAAAAGTAAGTGACCCGAAGTGCCCAAACGCCTGTCTAGAGGCACACCTTAGCAGATGGTGGTTCTCATTTCTGCCTGTGACCTAGAGGAGAGTGAGCCGAGGGTATTTGCTATTACTGAGCTAGGAAGAATATTCGTTGTGCCAGTTTAGACGGTGGAATAAGGGAGCAACCACGAAAGTCTACTGATGGCTTAACCTAATGCAAGCGATTTTGCAGAGTCGCGATCGCTTGATTTAGACCAGTCATGTTGGGAACCATTCACCCTGTTCAGACAACATTCTCAAGGGAGATGACAAGCTATATCATTTTTACTGATGCTAGTTATGCTCCCACGTCCCGATGTAGTTTGTGCGAGTAGGAGTTCTCCATGATAGAAACAGAGCACGAATTTCTGAGTCTGCTGGAACAAGGAGCAGACTCTTGGAATTCCTGGAGAGAGGAAAACCCTACGATCAAACCAGACCTCAGCAGAGCTTATCTGTTTGAGGCGAACTTAGCAGGGGCGAATCTGAGTGGTGTAGATTTGAGTCGCGCTTGCTTAATTGGCGCTAATTTGACAGGCGCAGATCTCTCAGGTGCCGATCTGCAAGGAGCTTATGCCAGTAGCGCCAAGTTGAACCAAGCTAATCTCTATCAGGCAAACTTAGAAGGTGCTGATCTCAGTCAAGCCAATTTAAATCACGCCAACCTGACAGAAGCGATCGCGACATCTACCAATTTCAATCTGGCTGCACTAACGGGAGCTTGCCTTGAAGGTTGGCAAATTAACAGCGCCACACAATTAGAAGACATCACTTGTAAATATGTTTACTTGCAAAGGGAGCAACAGCAACGACAACCTGCCAAGGGAAAGTTCAAGCCAGATGAGTTGAGCCGACTCGTGCAGGCAGTTCCCCAAAGCGTGCGTTCGGGGAAGGTATCTCAGCTCTCAACGACTGCGATCGCCCTGGGTAGCGTCACTACAACCGCTGCTGTTTTAACTCGGGCAGACAACTTGGCCGCCCAATCTCCTCATCCCAGTCAAACCATCCCTGCTTTTACTCCACCACAGGAGCGTAAGTGGCGCTTAATTGCGGCAGGAGTATTGATTGGTATCAGCCTAACCGCAGTTGCCAGCACCGTGATCCTCCGCTTGACCCAAGCTGAAGCGCCTACGGCACAAACGGATACAGCTCAGCGATCGCCCGCCACCACTGCGAACTTGCCCACTTTACCTTGCCAAGAACCACCGCCCCCTGCTTTGCCCAATCGTGCTCCTGACTACGAATACCAAACGGGGACGCAATATTTTGGCCCTCTGGCCAATGGCGAACCTACAGATGGGCGTGGCACGATGGCCTATAGCAGTGGCAATCGCTATGACGGCGAATATCGCAACGGCAAACGTAATGGCTGCGGCACCTTTACTTTTGCCAATGGCAGAAGCTATGTCGGGCAATTTCAGGATGACTGGTTTCAGGGTCAAGGCCTTTGGACGCTGGAGAATGGCGATCGCTATGTCGGAGAGTTTCGCCAAAATAAATGCAACGGACGCGGAACATTCATCTTTGCGGATGGTTCATCTCAATCTGGCACTTGGCAGAATGGTAGCTTGGTAGGCACTAATCTCTCTTGCGATCGCACACCCCTAGAAATGCCTCGCTCTTGAGAAGAGTCTCTCCACCTCGCATCCATTAGAAACAGCCCCAATTTTCAGGAGGACACATCCATGAGTCAGCAGTCACCCCACATCTTTCAGTGGCTCTGTGGTTCCGTCGTCTCGCTATCTGTGGTGAGTTTAGCGCTTGCGGCTCCTCTATCCGCTCAAGCTCAAGATGCACCGCCCCCCACTCCCGCTTCTGAATCTCCTGCTTCACCCAGGCCCAGTGCTACCCCAGAACCTACACCCGCGCCAGAAACAAGCCCTACCTCTCAGCCCACTAATACCTCTCAGCCCGCCACGACACCGCCAGGATCTTTCGTCGTGCCAGCGATCGAGGAACCCGTTCCTACCCCTGCTCCTGCCGCAGAAACATCTCCGACTTCAGAGCCTGTGACTTCTCCCCAAGCCCCCTCGAATATTGATGCTGCCCCGGTAGAAGAGAACGCAACACCAACAGATACTCCAACTGCCGCCCCAGAAGCTGAGCCAACTCAGCCAACTCAGGGCTCCGGGAGCACCCCAGCTCCGATCACTGATCCAAATCCTGCCGCTCTCTGGTAATGCCATTGCAGCAGCAGTAATTCCATCGCACCAGAATTTCGACCGTTAGGACAAAGCGTAGCCGTGTTTCCAGATCGTTCTCTGTGGGTTTGTTTTGGGGCAGCCATTTGCTTGAGTGCTGTTGCTACTCCAGCGGTTGGCCGAGTTGCTCAAACGAACCTCAACCGCAATCAAGCGCCAGCGCCTATGCCAGAGCTAAAAACTAAGGCGCTGACTCCCTATATTCCAGAGCTACCTCCGATTCGTCCGATTCTGCCAGACGTGACGACGCAAGAAACTCGATTGGTGCTGAAGCTGAAGCAACGCCGCCTCTACGTCTACCAAGGCAAGCAACTTAAGGCCAGCTATCCGGTTGCAGTCGGTCGCTCTGGATGGGAGACGCCCACAGGTCAATTCCGCGTCATGGGGATGGTACAAAATCCTGGATGGACCAATCCTTTTACTCGAAAAGTGATGCCTCCAGGTCCTGGCAATCCTTTGGGCGATCGCTGGATTGCCTTTTGGACCGATGGTCGTAACTCGATTGGCTTTCATGGCACCCCCGATCGCGACTCTGTCGGTCAGGCGGCTTCGCATGGCTGTGTGCGGATGTTGAATGAAGACATTCGTGAATTGTATGAGATCGCGGTGTTGGGGACTCCCGTCAGGGTCGAGCTTTAAAGGGAGCGGAGTTGAGGGGCGATCGCTGAGGGAAGTTCTGGATCTCACAATGCCTAGGATAGACTTGAAAGGTAAGGACATCACTTCACCTTAAGGTTTTCATGACGGCTGAAGCAGACGTTGTTAAGCAAAGCGACTTGCTCAATCAATTAGTCCTCGATCGCAACAACATGGAAGAGTTGGGGCGAGTCGATATGCTGTGGATGTATCCTGCAGCCCATCGTGTCCTCGGCTTTATTTGCAAGTCAGGCTTTTTAGGCGCAAAAAAGATTGTCTTTAAGCTGCCACAAATTCAGACGCTCGGTACCAATAGCATTCTGGTGCATTCCCAACCAGAGGAAACCGACGGCGAAAAAGTGAAGCAGCTAGATTCATTGCTCAATTGCGAAGTCTGGAGCGACGCTGGTAACAAGGTTGGCCGCATCACCGATTACCGCTTCCAACTGAAAACCGGAGAAATCACGCAATATTTGTTTGTCTCTAGCGGCTGGAGTGGTATTACGGGAGACATCTATCAACTGCCTCCGAGCCGCATTATCAGCTTTGGGCGTAAGCGGGTGCTGGTGCCAGAAGCGGCAGTGAAATCGTTTGAACTCTATCGACCTGGCATTAAACAAACGCTAAGCAAAGCCCGAAACATCCTCAAAGACGATTACATCTCGCTGGTGAAGCAAGCCCAAAGCCTGACGGAACATGCCAAAGAACGGGCACAGGCGATCGCGGAACAAGCCAAAGAAACAGCACAGACCTTTACAGATCAACTCAAAGAAGAAACCCAAACCTTTACGGAGCAAGCGAAAACCACCAGTCAGACCGTGGCAGAGCAAGTGAAGGAGCGCACCCAAACGGTAGTAGATCAGGCAAATACAGGTTTTCAGAGCCCTTATCCGCCTAGTCAAGCGCCAACCACCCCAGAACCATCTGTCAGTAAACCTGCCGTCTCTCCTCCGCCTCCTGCCTCAACCCCTCAGCCTCAAGCAGCAACAACACATGCCTTTGCCGATGAGGAAGACGATCCCTGGGACTTCCTAGAAGAGGATGAGCCTTTCACTCCCCCTCCTAGCTATCCAGAGACCTTCAGAAAAGCGGACACTAATCCCAAGACCAAGACAGAGACAGAGGATGACGATGACGAACCTTGGATTTAAGCTGAAACTCTAACACAGCTCTAGAACAGCTTATGAACTGCTGCTTTGAGGTGCGATCGCTGCACAAGTAAAGAATAATTTGCCATGATCGCAGTATGGAGCGATTTCCTACTGTTTTAATTCCTCCCGCGATCGCCGCTGCTGAATCTCCGTTGCAAGTTCAAGCAGCTTTGCAGCAAACTTTGCCGCCGATGGGAGTGCATATGAAGGCTCCCAAAGGTCATTCTGAAAGCCAGTTTGAGCATGATCTGTGGCGCTATTTCCCTGGCAAAATCCAGACGGGACTGCTGGTGAGTAACCCAGCGTGTAAGCAGCCATATGTGCCAGACTTCGCTTACATTGATGCGGCACTCAACTTACATATTGATCTTGAGATTGACGAGCCTTACGCTTACGGCACCCAGAAACCGATCCACTATCTCGGTTCTGCCAAAGACCAACAGCGAAATCAATATTTCCTAGACCAAGGCTGGCTGATCATTCGCTTCAGCGAAGAACAGGTGGTGCGATCGCCTGCGAGTTGTTGCAAAGCTGTAGCCAGCGCGATCGCCACCCTGCTCGGAGATAGCGCCATGCTGCATCCCTTCCGGCAAGTGGCCACGCTAAAGCCCCAGAAACGCTGGACTCAAGCAGAAGGGCAAGGTATGGCCGAACAAGCTTACCGAGAGAAATATTTAGTCGCGCAGACTCCACCTCAGCCTGCAAAGAATTCTCAGTTGCGCCAACGACAAAACCAAGCATCTCGCCCTAGCACCCGTTTAATCTCCGCTAATTTCACGTTCTACTGCCCAGAGTGCGGCGATGGCCCGATTCGCTGGCAAGGTCACTATGTCAGTTGCCCCACCTGCCACTATGACGAATTTGTTTTCTAGCTAGTCTGCCACTCGCCATCCTTCGCCCCAGCTCGGAGGTGAGGAGATCCGTCCAGCGTCCCTGGCAAAGTTTAGCCAAGATGGAAGTTAGAGAGAAGTTAGAGACATATACGCGAGGTGAACTATGTTTCCTTTCTGGAGTAATAATTGGGGCAACGCCTGCTACGGTAACGAACCCATTTCTCGCAAAACTCGCCTAGAACGTAAACTCGGTTTCCTGCGATCGATGCGAGATGACTTAGAAACTAAATTGGCAGGTCTCAACGCTGCGATCGACAACGTAGAGCGGCAGATTGGCCAAGAGGATGTCTCTCAGGTCTAGATAGCGATCGCCTTCTAGAAGTGCTTGAGAAAGCCAAAAACAAACCCCAACCTTCTGGTCAGCTCAGCTGCTAAATGAAAGAGGTTGGGGTTTGTTTTTGCTTATGACGCTTTGTTGGAGGCAGCCGCATTGCGAGACAGGCTGTATTGTCCAGTTCTGCCGCGATACCACTTGTTCTCTTTCACGCCCGCCGAGAGCACATGCAAAATGCGATCGCGAGCTTTGTTGCGTACAGTCTGAGGCATTTCCTGCTCAAAAATGGCATCAACAATCGCGGGTACTTCGATAATGTCTTCGGGCTGGCGTTGCAGCACTACCGAGACGGCTTCAGGCAAGGGAGTTTTACCAAACTCCGACCGCACATATCGCTGCCAACCTTCTAGTTTTCTAGCTGGCTTAGCGCCACGCTTGGGTTTGTCAGGGTTAGCCCGCCGACCTCGACCGGATTTAGCAGGAGCGGGAGTTTCGGTTTCTGCTTCTACTTCTGGAGGAGACGCAGGCGTAGAAGGCTCAGGAGCCACCTCATCGGCTACAGGTGCAGGTTTAGCATCCTGAGCTTTACTCGCTCTAGGCTTTCTACCCGGTTTACCAGGCTGCTTAGCAGGAGCAGCAGGCGCAGCAGGTGCAGCAGCAGGAGTTGAACCTGTATCTGCGGAGCTAAACATACCAATCACGCTTTTCAGGCTGTTGCGCTTTTCACGGACAGCCTCTAGCTGCACCAAGAGTGTAGCTTCCTGAGATGCCAAATCAGCATCTACGTCTAGGAGTTTAGTCAGAACGGAAGTAGATGTTTGTTCAGATGATGGAGAATCTGTCACCGGAGACATTCCTTTAGGTTACGCATGTTAGTGTTAATTCTAAAAGAGAGAATGAACTGTTCTATCATTTCAGACAAATGTTTTGCATAAAAATTCACATCTTTGTCGCACATAACCCCTCATATCTGCTTTTTTAGACATAAGTTGGCGATCGCTGACACGAATCTCAGTAATTTTACAGATCTAAGTAGAAAAGCTGAAATGCAGCTCTGAACGTTGATTGCTCATCTGTGTCACTGCCAGATTTACGCTGGTTAACAGGGAAGGCGATCGCCTCCAGTACAGATTAATTAAGCCAGTAATTTTGGCTGAGTCATGCAGGTGGAGATAAGATGATCAAAACTGCTAAAACAGTCAACCCTGACGTTCCCACTCGACTCTTGCGATCGCGATGCTGAACATTCCTCAAATTCTGGCTGAAGAGCTAGACCTCAGACCCCACCAGGTTAAAAGCGCCTTAGAACTCTTTGCTGAAGGAGCTACCGTTCCCTTCATTGCCCGCTACCGCAAAGAGCGCACCGAGGAAATGAATGAGGTGCAACTGCGAGATCTCTTCGATCGCTACACTTACCTCACCGAGTTGGAAGAGCGCAAAGCTGCCATCTTAGAGGCGATCGCGGCTCAGGGAAAACTGACCGAGGAACTGCAAGCTAAGATTGTTCCTTGCCTTCAGAAAAACGAATTAGAAGACCTTTACCTGCCCTACAAGCCCAAGCGCCGCACTAGAGCCACCATTGCCAGGGAAAAGGGACTACAACCGCTAGCTGAGTTTATTCAAACCTTGAACCGCCCTAGTGCGGCTCCTGCTGCCTTAGAGACAGAAGCCAGCAAATATCTCTCTGAGGAACAGGGAGTGAAGACGGTCGAAGATGCTCTCCAAGGTGCCTCGGATATTTTGGCAGAAGGTGTAGCGGAGCAAGCAGAGCTACGAGCTTATTTGCGGGATTACCTGATGGAGACAGGCATCTTTGTCTCCAAAATCAAGGCAGATTATGCAGAAGGTACAACTAAGTTTGAGATGTACCGCAACTTCCAAGCCAAAGCTAAAGCGATCGCTCCCCATAATCTCTTAGCGCTCTATCGCGGCGAGGCAGAAGGGATTTTAGACTTTGACCTCACCTTCGATGAAACAGCAGTGCTCTCCTATTTGGAGTCGCAGACAATCCGCACCAAAACTCCAGCAGTGCGCGACTTCTACCGCACCATGATTAAAGATGCGTTTAATCGCTTGATGAAAACCTCTTTAATCAGTGAGGTACGGGGCGATCGCAAAGCCTACGCAGATATGGAATCGATCAAAACCTTTGAAACTAATCTGCGGGAATTGCTCCTCTCCAGTCCCGCTGGCATGAAACCCACCTTGGCGATCGACCCTGGTTTCCGCACCGGATGCAAAGTGGCTGTCCTTGACCAGACTGCCCAGTTTCTTGCCTATCAAGCTATCTTTCCCCACCAAGCAGTCGCTCAACGCGCTCAAGCCGCTGCCACCCTCAAGCGACTAATTGAGGAATATCAAGTTGAGTTAATTGCGATCGGCAATGGCACCGCTGGACGAGAAACGGATGAGTTCGTCACAGAAGTATTGGCAACATTAGACCGCAAGCCAGTCAAGGTGATGGTGAACGAGTCAGGTGCTTCGATCTATTCGGCTAGTGAGGTGGCGATCGCAGAATTCCCCAATTTAGATATCACCGTGCGAGGCGCGATCAGCATTGGTCGGCGCTTACAAGACCCCTTGGCGGAACTGGTGAAGATTGACCCTAAATCCATCGGGGTGGGGCAGTACCAACATGACGTAGACCAGAAACTGCTAAAGAAGAAGCTGGATGAAACGGTAGAGAGTTGCGTCAACTATGTGGGCGTGGACCTCAACACCGCTTCTAAGGAGTTGCTGACCTTTGTTTCGGGCATCACTCCCACGATCGCCAACAACATCGTCGCCTACCGCAACCAAAACGGTGCTTTCAAAAATCGTCGTTTGTTGATGAAAGTCCCGAAGCTAGGCCCGAAAGCGTTTGAGCAGGCAGCAGGCTTTTTACGGATTCGAGACGGTGAGAACCCGCTAGACAACACCGCCGTTCACCCAGAGAGTTACAAAGTCGTAGAAGCGATCGCCAAAGATTTACAGGTGCCTTTAACCCAAATTACCCAAGTTGCAGAACGGCTGAAATCTACCAATCTGAAAAAATATGTGACGGAGACGGTGGGAGAACCCACGCTACGCGACATCGTTAGTGAGCTGGAAAAACCTGGTCGTGACCCCCGTGCTGAGTTCCAATACGCCACCTTTAGAGAAGGGGTGAAAGAGATCTCTGACTTGCAAGTGGGAATGGAATTGGAAGGTGTCGTGACCAATGTGGCGAACTTTGGAGCCTTTGTTGACATCGGAGTGCATCAAGATGGCTTAGTCCACATCTCCCAACTCGCCGATCGCTTTGTCAGCGACCCTAAACTGATTGTGAAAGTAGGGCAAGTGGTGAAGGTACGAGTGATGGAAGTCAACGAAGCTCTCAAGCGGATCAGTTTAACCATGCGCTCTGGCCAAGAAGCTCCTAGGCCCACCAGTCAGCCCAGTAAGGTGAATCAGGTGAGCAAACAACAAGTCGAGAAGCAGAGTGGAAAGCAAGGCGATCGCACCAAGACCCCACCCGCCACACTCAACGACCTCAAAGCCAAATTCGGTAAGAAGAAGTAGAGAGAATATGTTCGAGATTGCGTTGGTTGTTATTGCCCAACCTTCTCCAACATGTTAAACATCAAAGAATGCAGTGCTAAGAGGGCCAAAACTGCATAAGCAATGGTGCAAAGCTCAATACTACTCAGGGCACCCCAGGCCCAACCCCAGGAAATCGAGCGGCGATAAGCCAGAAACCAAACCACGCCACTGAGGACAGCCCCCAACCAAATCCAGCGATAACTATAGAAAACGAATTGCGTTATCAGGGGAATTGACATGCCAATCGCAATGCTTTGAAACTGCGGCACAAGCCAAAGAGCTAGAACCGCAACAGCGGTAGAAGAGACTGTAACTATACCTGCAAATAAGGTAAATGGCTGATTTGGTTGACGTGGGCTATTCATAAACTTTGCTAGACCTCGTTTCATCTTCCTAATTCTTGTGTGAATTGAGGAGAAATTCATCCTGCTTCCATTTGGTCTAGGGAGCTGAGTGTGGGTTGAGCTTCTGGCCCCCAACGCTTCAAGTTGCTGATTTATCCAAGCGATCGCCGCACTTGATTAGTTTCATTGGTTTGTTTCACTTCTGTTTTAGCAATTTTCAAACGAGTTCAAAGCTAAACGTGGCAAGAAAAAGTAGAGGCGATCGCTCCTTAGGAAGGAGAAATAGGGCGATCGCTGAATTGAATAGTGAGTTACTGATTAAGAATTGCTGTTACTTGTTGCTGAACTTTCTCTAATGCCTCACGTCTTTCCACAATCCAACTTCTATCAGTTTCACGTTGCTCTAATGTCTCAGCGTGAATTTTCTCTTGTTGCTCTAGTAAACTCTCATATAGAGATATAGCCTGCTCAATAATCTGATTCAACGCACTCATTGGTTGCTCAAAAGTAGAGTTTATAATTTCGTTTCGCTTCTGGGAAACTTTTTCCTTCGATTCATCAAACTTTTTAAGCCCGACTTTTAAAATTTCACCCTTGATCTGATTCTTTAAGCCGTCGAAGTCTAGCATTCCTAGGCCAAAGGAGCCTGCAACAGCAGCAGCTAAACTTGCCAAAATAACAGAGACTAGACCTACAGGTGTAAAGAAAATTAATGCGGCAGCCAAAGCTCCTCCTGCTCCAATACCTCCGAGAAAACCTCCTACTCCTGTAAAATCATCACTTACGCTTGTAATCCCAAGTTTCAACTGCTCACTGAGATTAGTTTTTACTTGGCGATCAAACTCTTTTGTTTCTGATTTGATAATGTCTAGCTCAGCCGAAATCTTTTTATTTAAGCTATCTAGGCTAGTTTGAAGAATAGGCTGTAAGCTTGTTTGTCCCCATTGATCTACTTCTCTGAGGAGATCTCTGACAAACTGATCAGTATAGTCTTGGATGAGTTTTTTCTGGTTCCAAACAGGGCTATAACTCGACTGCCAATCTTGGCTTTTTGAGGTCAGGGACTCAGAAACGCTTTGATACCATTTCTCCCAAGAGTTAGCAGCTTTTTGCTTAGTTATATTCTGTATATCTCTTGCCAGTTTTTTTAATTTAACATGACGCCCACTAACCTCTCCAATCTTCTCTATAATCTTTCGTTTCTCTGATTCAGATATAATTATTTCTCCATTCAATAGGCTTTCAGCTTGGTTCATACTGCTTAAACCCTCTTGAATAAGACCTAGAACTTCATATGCACATTGTTTAACTTGAAAAGAACCTCGCTCTGTCACAAGAAAATCTTCAATTGATTTAGTTAAATTTGAAAACGCATCAAAGTATTCATTTTTACTGCCAGACTTAATTGATTTTAGAGCTGCTTTGGCAGAGATGTAATGAATACGATCTTTCGTGGTTATGGACAAAGTATGACTTGCAAATATTTCAGTTCTTTGGATTACATCTGCATGATCCTCTTCATCATCCAGGAGATCCATAAAATTGACTACTAAAAACAGATTTTCAGTAGAAGAATTTGAGCTATTTTTATTGAGCTGTCTTTTTATGTCTTGTATTAGTTCCTTCTCTTTTTCAGGAAGAAGACGCATCGCATTAGTCATAACTACAGCTACGTCTATGTCTTGAAGTAGCTTTTGAGTAATAGCAGTTCTTTCAGGATGTTCATTTAAGCCAGGAGAATCAATAATCTCAACACCATTTTTACATAATGCTAAGTTCGGATGCTCAAAAACAATTCTTTCTATCTTAGATTGTTCTAATTCATCACTACGATGATCTCTAGCTGCATCTTTGGAAATAGATGCTTTTTCTTTGTATTTGTCAACTGAAATCTCTTGATGCTCTCCGTCTTTATAAAAACAAGTAACACGCTTTTTGTCACCATACTTTAAAACTGTAATATTCCCACTACAAGGGATTGCACGTGCGGGTTGAATTTCTTCTCCTAGTAAAGCATTAAGTAATGTAGACTTACCCTGACTAAACTCTCCTACAACTGCCAGTTTAAATTTTTGAGATGTAAGCTTCTCAGATACTCTTTCTAATCCTTCAATAAGAGGATGAGCTATAAATTTACGCTCATTACAGCTTTGAAAAATTTGATACAAATCACAGCATGATTTCGATAACTGTTTTTTGTAATTTTGAAATTCTTGAAGTTGCTTGTAGGAAACAACTTTTTGCTCAACATCTTCCTGTTCCTCTTGCGAGGCTAGCATAGCCAACAAATCGTTCGCAGCATCAACAAAAATAGTATCCAGTAAGTGAAAACGCGCTGGATCGAGTTGGGATTTCAGCTTATCTATAATTCCCGGAGCTATATGTTCTTGATTTGTCAATCTAGCTTCTAAAGCCGTTAGATAAGCTGGCTCTATCTTTAGGAGGCTGCCGATTGCACCCAAATACTTTTTCTCCTGCGGGCTAATACTGCCATCAACCGCAGACATTTCGTAGCTAATGCCAATCAGTAGTAGTCTCTCCGACTCTGATAAAGAATTTGTAAGGATCGATAGATTCTTAGACTGTGCATAAACTTTTTTCTCTCGAACTCCTTTACTAATGAATTGTACTAATTGACGAGTATTACTATTAGGTGGAATAAAACGATTTATTGTTTTTTGCCATTGTTGCTTTTCTTCTTCTGTAATTTGACCGTCTTGCAACATTACCCCTTGCAGAACTGTAATCAGCGCAGATAAAAAAACGATAGATGGCGAAAGATCTTCTTGACGTAAATCTTGTCCCGTAATGCGTGAAAGCAGCTCAAGAGTTTCAGAGTTAATACTGCTAAGATCCATATTTTTATGGCTGGTAATGTTGTTCGTCTTCCAATATGCCCAATTTTCTCCCACAGACGCCCAGATCCGGGTAAATACGGATACTTTTCTTAATCTCAGAATTTAGGCTGGAAAAATCTTCTGTAAGCGAGTAAAAGTATGCTTTTCCAATTCTCTCCTGCGATACAGGCTGGTTTAGCTGCTGGAAAATACGTACAAGTTCTCACTTCTTCAGGAGCGCCATTAAGCATTGCTAGAGACGCGACAACCGGGCAGTTCGTTGGTCATGCTGTCGGGTTGCTGAGTAATAGCGGCCTTCCTCTCAATCCACTGGCCGTTCCCCTGCAACTTGCTAATGCTGGAACACAAATGTACCAGATACATCAGATGCATCAAGGTTTTACAGCGGTGCAAGCTGGTTTACAGACACTTCAGGCTAGCGTTGGAGTTCTACAAGCGACAACAGCAGTCATTGGTGTGGGAGTCGCCGCTGGTGTAGCACTCTCAGCTGTAAATCTTTGGCAAACCCTTAAGCTTCGGGAAGATGTTAAACAGCTTAAGCTTGAGGTTAAAGATGGGTTTGTCGATTTAAGAAAGGCACTTAAAGACCAAGGATCTGAAATTCTTTTAAAGATTGAGCAGATCGCGCAAGATATCAAATTCGAGCAGCATCGTCAGATTCTGATTCGAGCCTATGGGAGATTTCTAGAGGCCACTAAACTCATCAAAGCAGCAATGTCATGCATTGATATAGCGATCCGAAATGCTGACTTAGCCAACGCACGACAAATGCTTGGAGAAGCTTTAGCAGACTACAGCAATCCCCATGTTTTGTCAGAAACTTCAGCCCCCGGCCAACTCCGTAGATTAGAGTGTGCTTGGGCAATTGAGCAAACAATCGCAGTAACTTATCAATTACAAAATGAATCTGCTGCTGCAAGCGATCGCCTATCCCACCTCCGCAAGCGAGTTTGCCAAGATACGCTAGCTGTTGTAGAAGCTTGTGAGTCTGAAGAAGAATTAGACTTTATTTTTCCTGAAATCACCCGAATTCATGATCACGATCTAGTTGCTTTAGAGTCTTGGCAAAACCATATTGATTGGGAGCGATCGCTGCCTGAATCAGAAAGAAAGTTATTGCAGAGTTCCAATTCACTTGAGCTAGAGAGCACTGCTGATTTCAATACAGCTACTAGTGTGATGGAAATAGTGCCTGAACAAACTCTCTATGAGGACTTGAAGGATAAGTCCCATCTCTCCTCGCTGAGAGATCAGTTAGAACTACTCATCAAACCCAACTTACGGCAAGAGTATGCTGCCTATATTGATAAGCAAGCTATCGCTGCTGGACATAAAGCTTTAACTTCTGCCAACCTTCAGGAAGCCTCTAACCTTACCATTGCCAATCTTTACTGGTATTTCAAAGTCAGGGATGATTCTGAGCAAGAGTTAGAAGATTAGTGGCACTAGAAAAACAGCGATCGCACTTCAATCACTTAAACAGAAACACTCAGATCAAAGCTACCTGAGTGCTTCTGTTTAAGTGATTGATTTTCTGAATCAGAAATAGCTGATTGGCAATGAATTAAGCCACTACGAAATTGACCAACTTACCAGGCACGACGATCACTTTCTTGATCTCCTTGCCTTCGATGTAGCGCTGAGCCAATTCCGACTCACGAGCATATTGCTCTTGGGCTGCTTTGTCAGCTCCCGCAGGTACTTGGATACTGCCACGGGTTTTACCCAAGATCTGAATCACGATCGTGATCTCGTCTGCTACCAAGGCCGCAGCGTCCGCTTCAGGCCAAGCTTGCAAGTGAATTGACTCCGTATGTCCGATCCCCTGCCATAGCTCATCGGCAATATGCGGAGCCAAAGGAGCTAACAACAAGAGCAATGTCTGAATCCCTTCCACATAGATAGGAGAGTCTTTGCAGGTGGTATCGGTGAGGGCGTTACTCAGCTTCATCAACTCAGACACCGCCGTGTTGAATTGATATTCTCCTTCAAAGTCTTCTGTCACCGCTTGAATCGCTGTGTGGATGGCGCGGCGGAGATCCTTCTCTGGCTTGCTTAGTTCAGCTAGATTAGCCTTCTTGGTGCGATCGCCACCCTTCTCCGCAAACTCACTTACCAACCGCCACACCCGACCCAAAAAGCGGAACTGACCTTCTACATCGGCGTCATCCCACTCCAAGTCTTTCTCTGGAGGAGCCTTGAACAGGATAAACATCCGGGCCGTGTCTGCGCCATACTTCGCCAAGACCGCTTCTGGATCAACCCCGTTGTACTTCGACTTGGACATCTTCTCGTAGAAGACCTCCAACGTTTCTCCCGTTTTAGGGTCTCTGGGATCGCCTGCGTTCACCAAGTTAGGTGTGACATATTTACCCGTGGTGGGATTCTTGTAGGTCAGACCTTGCACCATCCCCTGGGTCAACAAGCGCTCAAAGGGTTCATCAAAATTGAGGAGACCGCGATCGCGCAACACCTTGGTAAAGAATCGGGAGTAGAGCAAGTGCAAAATGGCGTGCTCAATCCCACCCACATATTGATCGACTGCCATCCAGTCATTGGTGATGACAGGGTCAAAGGCTTGCTGATCGTTGTTAGCATCTGGGTAACGGAGGAAGTACCACGACGAATCAATGAAGGTATCCATCGTGTCGGTTTCCCGCTTCGCCGCTGTGCCACAACTGGGACAAGGCACATTCACCCAGTCTTCGAGTTGTGCTAAAGGAGATGGCCCCCGGCCCGAAAACGCAACATTTTCTGGCAACCGCACCGGGAGATCTTGGTCTGGTACAGGTACCGCACCACATTGGGAACAATGAATGATCGGAATCGGTGCGCCCCAATAGCGTTGACGGGAAATCAACCAATCTCGCAAGCGATACTGCACTCGCGCCTTACCAAACCCTTGCGCTTCGGCAAATTTCACGATCGCTTCCTTGCCTTGGATCGATGGCGTGCCATCAAACTGACCAGAATTCACCATAATGCCTGGCTCAGTGTAGGCAGCTTCTAGAGGCGCATTGGCATCGCCGCCTTCCGGCACAATCACTGTCTTGATCGGCAAGTTCTTTTCCGTGGCAAACTTGAAGTCGCGCACATCATGAGCAGGCACCCCCATAACGGCCCCAGTGCCATACTCGTACAGCACGTAGTCGGCAATCAGGATTGGCACTTCCTCCCCGGTGAACGGATTAATCGCTTTGCCTCCGGTCGGAATACCCCGCTTAGGTTTGTCCTCTGCGGTTCGCTCCAATTCGCTCTGACCCGCCACTTCTTTAGCAAATGCTTCCACGGCTTCCTGGCGATCGCTCGTAGTGACGCGAGCCGTGAGAGGATGCTCTGGCGCGAGCACCACATAAGTCACGCCATAAACCGTATCCGGGCGAGTGGTAAACACCCCAATCTTTTCGTCAGAACCGACGATGGGGAATTCCAAATAAGCACCCACCGATTTGCCAATCCAGTTAGCCTGCATCAGCTTGACTCGCTCTGGCCAACCCTTGAGCTTATCCAAGTCAGTAAGCAGTTGCTCGGCATAATCGGTGATCTTGAGGAACCACTGCTTCAGTAGCTTGCGCTCTACCTGCGCCCCCGACCGCCAAGAACGGCCTTCATTATCTACCTGCTCATTCGCAAGTACCGTTTGGTCAACCGGGTCCCAGTTCACTGCCGACTCTTTTTGATAGGCCAAGCCAGCTTGGTAGAACTGCAAGAAGATCCACTGAGTCCAGCGGTAGTAGTCTGGCGAGCAGGTCGTGACTTCTCGGCTCCAGTCGAAACAGGTGCCCAGCTTCTGCAACTGCTTCTGCATTTGCGCGACGTTTTGGTAAGTCCACTCGGCAGGTTGAATCCCGCGATCGATCGCCGCGTTTTCTGCGGGCAGACCAAAGGCATCCCAACCCATTGGGTGCAGCACTCGGTAGCCCTGCATTTTCTTCAGTCGCGCAATTACATCGGCAATGGTATACACCCGCACGTGCCCCATGTGCAGATTACCCGAAGGATAGGGAAACATGGACAGCGCGTAGAATTTGGGCTTGTTAGGATCTGTAGAGGTCTGGTCTAAGCCTAGCTCAGCCCAAGTTTGCTGCCACTTGTCCTCAATTGCTTTGGGGGTATACCGGGACTCCACGAACGGAACTCCTGCTAAATTTCAGTCATCTGGTTTGCCTACCTATTCTAAATGCTCGGCACTGGTCTATTACATTGCAAATGGATTTCTTGAAAGTCTTTGTCTACGGCACCCTCAAGCCAGGCGAGGTGAATTACCAACGCTACTGTGCAGGCAAAGTTGTGACGGCAACACCCGCGATCGCTCGTGGTCAGCTATTTGCTTTGCCGTTGGGCTACCCAGCTATGACTTGGGGAACTCAAACGGTGCACGGGTTTTTGCTTAGCTTCCAGGACACAGCCATCTTGTCCCGCTTAGATGCTTTAGAAGATTTTGTGTCAGGGCGATCGCCAGAGCAAAACGAATATCAGCGAGAACTGATTACGGTTTTTGACTCAGAGGAGCAACCGTTGGGCAGGGCTTGGGCTTACCTCATGCACCCCCATCACATTCAACAACTCCGAGGTGTCCTAATCCCCGATGGAATTTGGCTGGCGCAAGCCCGACCCAGTTGAGAAAACACTGACAAAACGAAAGAGGTAAAACAGCTTCCACCCCTGTTTTACCTCTTTTGTGACCTGGTTTCGTTGCCTGAAAAATTGAGACCCGCGATCGCTAGAGCCCGTCTAGCCACTCATACTTCGCTAGCAAATATCTAGCGAATATTATCGTTGGAGTCGTTATGAATATCTTCGACTGCATCCGCTGGTAGAGAAACCGGAGCCTTGGGAATTTCCACCACTGGCTGGTCTAGAGCAATCATCAAAGCGTCAGAATTAACGGGCTGCGCCGAGCTAGGCAGTTGTGCATTCTGAGCTGCACCTGAGCCTTCAATAGGAGACTGGGCAAACTGGGGGCTGAAAGAGTTGTTGCCGGGAAGGAATCCGGAAACCGCACCCACAAATAAAGCTGCAACCGCTGCGCCACCCCAAAGTAGAAGTTGCTTAGGCCGACGATTAACTCGCTTGAACACGGCATCAACGGTTTGGTCAACCGATTGACTTGCCGCAGGTACGGGCATCGCCTGCAAGCCTTGGCGCAGTTCCAGCAAGCGGGTGTACAAACGCTTAACAACGGGGTCTGTTGCTAGCCATTCTTCGACTTGCTTACGTTCTGCGGCAGTGACTTCACCATCCAGGTAAGCACTTAATAATTCGAAGCGATCGCGTTGAAGCATAGAACGGGCACCCGTAGGTTGATGGGGGTTATCAATCTGTCCAGTGAAACCATCTTCAGGGGACGTTGGTTTAGAGCTGTTACGGGACTCAAAATCAGACATCATCTTTACATCACTACCAGGTCACGCCAGGAAAACACACTAAAATTTACAGACCATTTAGTCTAATAGACCAATCATAGAAGAACAGCTTGAGGCTGACACTGTTCCTAAGTCAGAGACCCTAACCGTATCTCTTACGGTTGATGTTACTGACCATCCAAATAGTTTTGCAATTGAAACTGCAAGCGCTGCCTTGCTCTAGCAATTCTTGACTTTACAGTACCCAGAGAAACGCCCGTAATCTCGGCAATTTCTTCATAGGCCATGCCTTCAATTTCGCGCAACACGATGGTTGTGCGGAAAACTTCAGGTAGGTCAGCGATCGCCTCACGAAGTTGGTCGTAAAACTCGCGGGTCGTCAAGTGCTCTTCGGGACCAGGATCAGCAGAAGCAATCTCCCAATCCATTTCTCCGTCATCCATCGCTCGCGGCGCATCCAGAGATAGAGGCTCTGATACCCGCTTGCGCTTCCGCAGTTCGTCATAGAACAAGTTGGTGGCAATACGGCTCAGCCAGCCCCGGAACTTCACTGGGTCGTTTAAGCGTTTGACGTTGCGGTAAACCCGAATCCAGACTTCTTGAGCCAGATCTGAGCGATCCTGCCAATCGGGAGCAAGATGATACAAGACCCGTTCTACATGGGATTGGTAGCGCCGCATTAATTCAGCAAATGCCGAGCGATCGGGCCGTAGCCCTTCTTGACATTGCAAAATCAAATCGTAATTTGAGAGTTTTTCGGGTTGCACTGGCACTTGAGGAGCATTTGCCTCAACCGTGGACCAGGATACAGGAAGAGAGTGACTCATGGGTGGAATCTGGGTCTATAACATTCCTGTTTGGTTTGACGCCGCTAGATTCAGAGAGTTCCCAGGATTCGTCTCAGTTAGTTTTAGCTCTAAGAATTGAGATTGAGCCGCTGAGTAGAGGCCCATCCTTATATCTAGAGCTGATAATCCTGCATCTTGCACATGGTTTTCATTAACAACATTTCAATAGTACTTTGAGGATTGCCAGATTGTTTCAACCTCAAACAAGTTCTATCAACCCCAAAGGCGCGAAGGGCTATAGGGCAGGAGGTTTGATGAGATTGGTAAAGAAAGCTTGAGCTTCTGAGTTATTGGCAAGTTGGCTGGAACCAACCGGGTTTTGGGCGGTTTCCGAAGCTTGGGAACCCGGGGACCAGTTACCGCCTAAAAATAAATTTAGGGAGAAGGTAATGGTAACAGCTAGCAAAAGTTTTTCTGACATCACGGGCTCTCCTCACAAAGTAGTTCAGTTAGGGAACACTTCTGAAGTAGAGGGTTGCTGGTTTAGTACCGCTCATCCTACCGAGGTCCCTGAATCCGCTGTACAGATTTAATGATTTCTACAGCCTTACTTAGAGTGCCCATCAATTACTAAATAACCATGAGGTAAGCAACAAGTTATGATGAATTTTGTCCTGGTTGGTTCCCACCTAAACAGCCCTAAACCAGTTCTTGTTAAGAATCCTTAGCTTTGAGGTCAGCCAGCATTAGATTGATGCGCTCCGCTACATCTGCTTTACCTTCGGGATCGGCATCGTAAAGAAACACATCTAGAACGAACCAGCGGCACAAAATGGGGTCGATTCGGACTAATTCCAGCATCACGCCATTGATGACTTCAGTCATCCAGGTTCTCGGCAAACGCTGTAATTCATCTCGAATAGCCAAGGCATCTTCTAAGTTTTGACTTTTGTGGGCGGCGATCGCGGATTTAACCACAGCCTCAACCAATTTGTTGAGACCTGCTGTTAGCTCGGAATTGGGGGAGTTCGGATGCTGGTCTTCCAAAGAATTTTTCAGGTAGCACTACTTCTGAGCTTAGTACGACTACCCGAATTATGCCTGACATTAATCACGATTATTTCCAGCGCCAGCATAGCCCCAAAGCATAGTGTTACGAATTCACCAAAGCCGATGCTCTAGCTTGAAATCCAGCTTGGGCCAAGGCATTCACAGCAGCTTGATAATCTTGAACGCGGAACTGCGCTCCTAAACGGACAAATTGGCGGCGATTCGGAGCTGAAATAACGGCCACTACAGAAATTTTGGCTCTCTCTTCTTCGCCTCGATGCTCTAGGAGGACTGTCCGCAAGCGGTGTTGGTCTTCAATATTGCTGGCTCGCTGGGGATCGAGTTCCACCATCAACATTCGTACTTCTTCCACAGGTTCAGCATCATCAATAATGAACTGGTTGCGATCATCGCGGCGATCGACTTTGCCCCAAATCATTAACCGCGCGTCAGGGATAATGTAAGCGCCGATCCGCTCAAAAGATTTCGGAAAGACTACAGCTTCCGCTTGTCCAGTTAAGTCTTCAATTTGCACAATTGCCATGCGATCGCCTTTTTTGGTGACGACAGGCTTGACGCTGGACAGCATGATGATGGCGCCAATGGTGACATCGTCACGCTGATCGCCCAAGTCACAAATATTGATCGGGGCCAAGATTTTAGCGGATTGCTGCACCGATTTCAGTGGATGGTCGGAGATGTAGAAACCGAGCAATTCTTTCTCTAGCCGTAGCTTTTCTTGTTGCGGAAAATCCTCTACGGGCGGCGCTTTAGGAGCAGATTCAAAATTAGTAGCAGTTGGATTAGGGCTTTCAGCCGTTGCCCCACCAAATAGATCGAACAAGTTACCCTGCCCGATTGCTCGATCCTTCGCCCGCGATTGCGCCCAGTCAGTCACTAGCTCCAAATCTTGAATTAGCTGGTTGCGGTTGGAGTTGGGGTCAAAAGCATCCATCGCCCCGCACTGAATTAAGGCTTCTAAAGCTCGGCGGTTCACAGAGCGAGAATCCACGCGATCGCATAAATCTGCCAGCGACTTGAAAGAACCTCCTTCATCACGGGCAGCCAAAATACACTCGATCGCACCTTGCCCGACGTTACGTACCGCTGACAAACCGAACAAAATACTGGTTTTAAGCGGGGTAAAGTCCACGAGCGATCGATTGATGTCTGGTGGCTCTACCTCGATCCCCATACTTAAACAGGTACTAAGGTATTTTTGAACTTTATCCTGGTCGCCACTATTAGCAGTCAACAACGCTGCCATGTATTCAACTGGGTAATTAGCCTTTAAGTAAGCGGTTTGGTAGGTTACATACCCATAAGCGGTTGAGTGAGATTTATTGAAGCAATATTCTGCGAAGAGCACCATTTGATTGAAGAGTTCTTCGGCAATTTTGGACTTCACACCACTTTTAGTTGAGCCGTCTACAAAGATTTCTTGATGCTTTTGCATCTCAGATACCTTCTTTTTACCCATAGCTCGGCGTAGCAAATCGGCTTGACCCAGTGAATAGCCACCCAT
Organism: Trichocoleus sp. FACHB-46; assembly: GCF_014695385.1. Taxonomy (NCBI): domain Bacteria; kingdom Bacillati; phylum Cyanobacteriota; class Cyanophyceae; order Leptolyngbyales; family Trichocoleusaceae; genus Trichocoleus; species Trichocoleus sp. FACHB-46. The sequence continues at coordinate 390,600 of NZ_JACJOD010000031.1, forward strand.
ATCTTGAGCAATTTTCATAATTTGCTCTTGATAGACCATGATGCCGTAAGTTTCTTTGAGAATAGGCTCTAAAATTTGATGAGCATAATCAATTTGTTCTCGGCCATGTTTGCGGTTAATAAACTTAGGAATTAGACCTGCATCCAAAGGCCCCGGACGGTAAAGAGCCAGAATTGATGAAATATCTTCTAGATTAGAAGGTTTGAGGTCACGCACTACCTGGCGCATGCCAGAAGACTCTAGTTGAAAAATACCTTCTAGTTCACCTTTAGCGAGTAGAGCAAAAGCTTTGGGATCATCAATAGGAATTTCGTCTGGATCAACTTTTTGACCATGCGTTTGCTCAATTAAGTCAACCGTCTTCTGGATCATCGTTAAGTTTCTAAGACCCAGAAAATCCATTTTTAGGAGGCCAATATTCTCAATGTCCTCCATAAAATATTGAGTAATCACAGAGCCATCATTGTTGCGCTGTAACGGCACAATTTCATCTAGAGGTTGTGCTGAGATCACGACTCCAGCAGCATGGACACCAAAGGTTTTGTTCGTGCCCTCAATCCGGATTGCCATATCAATCCAGCGGCGATAAGTAACTGAAGTGTTGGGAATGGTTTGATTCCCATCATATTTTTCTTTGAATTCTGGGGCGGGAGTGCCGTCCGAAATCATGACCTTGAGCTTGGCGGGTTTGCCCCGGGCTACTGGAATCAATTTCGCCATGCGATCGGATTCGCCGTAGGGAATATCCAACACTCTGGCTACATCTTTCAGCACCGCTTTTGAGGTCATGCGGTTGAAAGTAATAATTTGCGCTACTCGATCTTCACCATATTTACGGGTAACATATTCCAGCATTTGGTCACGCTTTTCAATGCAGAAATCGGTATCAATATCAGGCATTGACTTCCGTTCTGGATTCAAAAAGCGCTCAAATAGTAATCCGTGATGAACCGGATCAATATTTGTAATTTTTAGAGCGTAAGCGACCAGAGAACCTGCGGCTGAACCACGTCCTGGCCCCACCGGAATGCCGCTATCTCTGGCGTATTTAATGTAGTCCCAAACAACTAAAAAATAATTAGGAAATCCCATTTGTTGGAGCATTTTTAGCTCATACTCCAAGCGCTCGCGATAGGTGGGAGGTATTTCTTGACGGGACTGACAGTTTAATCGCTGGAGTAAACCTTCCCAAGTTACGTATTCTAGATAAGTATCAGGAGTGTGACCTTCTGGAACGGGATAATTTGGCAGGGGATCTTTTCCTAAGATGTCATAAGGTTCTACTTTTTCAGCAACTTCTAGCGTGGTTGCGATCGCCTCTTCAATCACTTCATCAGGTAAATGATCTTGGAATAGTTGCCGCATTTCATCTGCTGATTTTAGATACTCAGTTCCGCTATAGCGCAGCCGTTTATCCTCAGCAATTAGCTTGCCAGTTTGAATACATAACAGCGCATCATGGGCTTCGACATCAAAGCAAGAAATAAAATGCGAATCGTTAGTGGCGACAATTTTGATGTCTAACTCGCGAGCAATTTTAATAATTTCAACATTAACGATGCGGTCCTCGGTAGAACCGTGATCTTGAATCTCGAGATAATAATCCTCTCCAAACAGATCTTTGTACCACTGAGCCACTCGACGCGCGACTTCTGGTTTACCTTGCATGATGGCTTGCGGCACTTCACCGCCCAGGCAAGCACTCGTGACAATTAGCCCTTCGTGGTATTGCTGCAATAAGTCTTTATTAATACAAGGGCGAGAAAAAATGCCTTTACCCTGCACACCCTTTAGGTGAGAGATTGTGGTGAGCTTTACGAGATTCTTGTAGCCCTGGGTGTTTTTAGCCAGTACAACTTGGTGATAGCGAGGACGACGCTCTTGCTTCTCGATGTCGCCGTTGATTACATACATTTCGTTGCCGATAATTGGCTTAATATTTTTGCCACGGCAAACTTTGATCAGTTCGATCGCCCCATACATGACTCCGTGATCCGTCAGCGCGATCGCGGGCATACCGAGTTCCAAGGCGCGATCGATGAGGGCGGGCAACTGGCTGGCTCCGTCGAGCAAGCTGTAGTCACTGTGAATATGCAGGCCAACGAAAGACATGGGCTTCTCAACCACAGACGGATGGAGATTAGATTACCGCATATCTAGTGTTCGCACCAATAAGTTAACCCCATCACTCCCAATATCTAGCGGAGGTTAAGGTATTAAGTGAAGTTTAAGTCAACTGTGTCATTTACCTCAGGCTGTCTGATAGTACTCTTGCACTATTTTATTCGCTATACAGCCGAAATGCGGTTAAGTTTTGCGGGCTTGACTGATATATTTAGGGCACTTTAAGTAAAAATGAGGCTCAAAATAACCGGACCATCCCAGTCCCAAGTCGTTAAAAAATTAATATAAGGCCAGCAACTTTATCGGAACTGGTGCAATCACTATTAATACCTCACACACAAGATTTCTCCCAACCACTATGTCGAATTCCCTGCGACTCCAATTGGCTGTCTCAGCCACGCTAGCGTTGAGTGCCATCAGTTCTGTTAATCCAGCGATCGCGGCGGCTACCTTCACTCAACAGGAGGTAGATCAGAGCAAATTTATTGCGGTAGCTGCTCCCTATGGCCGACAAGCTCACCAACTCCTCATCTTAGAACAGGTCTCCAATAAGCAGGCCTGCTGGCAAGAGGGCGGAATCGCCACAGGAAGCCATACGCCTGTAGAACCGTTGTTACTCGGCTTTGATTTCACTGGCATTTGTGGACGTAGCACCGATAGCAATGGCTACTCTGTGCGGATGGCAGGCCAAGACCTAGGATTGAAGTATAGTTTGCGAGTGGTCAAACGCAACAATGAATTGGTGCTCATCGGGCAACCCAACCGGGGACAAAATTTACCAGCGTTGGAAATTGGCAGAACCCGTGGCTTAGACTCAGGCTTCGCCAAGATTTTCCTTGATCCAGGTTGGCGGTTGAGTAAGCGCGTTTACAACGATCGCCCACTGGGTCATGTTTACCTCACCAATGATTTGGCTCCAGAGACCTTGCTACCCAGCAATATTGCCACGGGTTCGACTCCACCTACCACGATTCCTGTGGTGGGCTCGACAAAACCTGCGGCTCTACCTACGACTGGCCCGACTCGGCCTGCCAATGGATCTGTAACTGTTCCTGCTCCCCTACCATCGGCTCGACCTACTCAACCAATTGGGATCGTTCGACCCGCGCAACCAATTGGGACCGTTCGGCCTGCTCAACCCACAGTAGTGATTCCCAAAACCCCCACGACTGCAACTGTGATTCCAGTGCCAGTCCCTCCTCCTCAATCCACAAGTCAGCCCGTTAGCCAGCCGATTGGCCAGCCGATTGGGGTAACATCTCCAAAACCGACTGCATCCACGTCTGTTCCTATTTTGGTACCCTTACCAGAAACCAAGACGGGAAATAGACCCAGCACTTCTAGTGTCAAGCTCCCCACCATCACGCCTGCGGTGAGCATTCCCCCCGTGACCAACTCCAGTCGTCCTTTACCCAACAGCGGTATTAAGGTGACACCCGCTCCCAGTCTCCCATCTGTTATTCCCTCCCCCAGTGCGCCTAGTAAGGGGGGTTTCGTGGTGCCCACAGTAGGAGAGCAAAGCAGCACCCAGGCACCTGCGACTCCCACAGTTCAGATCAAATTACCAACCGTTACGGTTTACCAGTAAGTTGAATTCTCCATCCATCTACTAAGGGGCAGAAAGATCGCCAGTGAATAATTCGGCCTTCTGCCCCATGTTTTTTAAGCTGGCTTGGGTTGCTATTAATATTGTCAGCAATACTGTCAGCCCTGTTAGACTTATCCTCCATGCTGGACGATCGCCCAGAATTTCGTCACCCAGAATTTCGGCATTTCATGCTGAAGGAGATCTATGAGCAACCTGATGTCGTTCGGGCTTGCCTAGAGAAGTATCTGAATTTGGATTGGACACAGAATCGCACTTCAGAGTCTCCAATCCATCTGGGATTGCCAGCCAGCTTCTATAACGGTTTGGCCGAAATTCACATTGTTGCTTGTGGCACCAGTCTCCATGCCAGTTTAGTTGGGCAATATTGGCTAGAACAGTTGGCAGGTATTCCGACTAGAGTTCGTTATGCTTCGGAGTTTCCAGACCACCCATTTCCCTTAACTCCCAATACATTGACGATCGCAGTCACTCAATCGGGAGAAACAGCAGACACACTCAAGGCGCTGACATTCGAGCAACAACGGCGGTCTCAACTCACTCCAGCTTGCCGTCCTCGCTTGCTAGGTTTAACCAATCAACCGAACAGTACCCTACAGCAACGAGTAGACCATATCCTACATGCACCTTCTGAACAGGAAGTGGGAGTGGCAGCAACCAAGAGTTTTGTCGCTCAGTTAATAGTGTTCTACACCTTGGCGCTGGATCTGGCTTGTCGCCGCCAAATGCTATCTAGCGATCGCCTCGATATCTTGCTCAGAGAAGTAGAACGGTTGCCCGAGAAGATCTCCCAAATCTTAGCAGCAACAGACGCGATCGCCCAACTGGCGAAAGAGTTGGTGGATACTCAAGATTTTATCTTTTTGGCTAGGGGGATTAATTACCCCATTGCGCTCGAAGGAGCCTTGAAGCTAAAAGAAACCAGCTATATCCATGCTGAAGGTTATGCGGCTGGAGAGTTTCTCCACGGGCCGATCGCGATTCTGGATGAGCAAGTAACGGTGGTTGCGATCGCGATGCCAGGGCAAGTTTACGACAAAACTTTGGCGAATCTGCAAAAGGTGAAATCTCGTGGCGCTAGGTTAATTGCCATTACCACGCCTGTAAATTCTGAAGCCGCCGCTTTGTTTGATTCGTTGCTGCCGATCCCAGACGTAGATGAGTTACTCTCGCCAATTTTGACGGTGATTCCCTTACAACTCCTGGCCTATTACATCACGGTGTATCGGGGGCTAGATGTCGATCGCCCGCGTGGTTTAACTAAATCTTTGAGTGCAGAATAATACAGTCGCGTTTGGTGCTATGAGTCAGCGATCGCTCCCAAGGCGATTAATGTGGTTTTTTGGGCTTCTGTTAAGCCTTTGACCTCTGTAATATTCATTCCTTCATAGGGTCGGGGTGGTTGCAGGGTGTTGAGACAGGTTCCAGTTTCCAGATCCCAACACTTCATCGTTTCGTCTTGGCTACCACTCCACAACAGGTAATGATGAGCATCCAAGAGCAAGGACCAAACCCAGTTTTGATGCCCCGATAAGGTGTTGAGACATTCTCCGGTAGTTAAGCTCCAGATCTTAATCGTTCTGTCAGCACTACCAGTAATGAGCTGGTCACTGCTGGGATGAAAAAGAATGGATAGAACGGCACTAGTATGTCCTGACAGAGTTCTCTCACATTCTCCAGTGGCAATATTCCACAGTTTGACGGTGAAGTCATCTCCCCCAGTTGCCAGTAGTTGACCATCCGGGCAAAACGACACAGACCACACTCGGTTAGCATGCGCTTGAAGGGTTCTGAGACACTGGCCTGTAGCTACATCCCATAGATTAATCATTTGCTCATAACCACCACTCGCAAGCAAGCAGCCATCTGGACTAAAGGCAACTGACAACACAGAACTCGTATGTCCTGACAATGTCTGGAGACATTCTCCACTGGTGATGTCCCACAACTTGACTAGATGGTCGTAACTACCACTGGCGACTAATCTGCCATCTGGACTTAAGGCGATCGCCCAAACCCAACTGGTGTGACCTTGCAATGTTTTCAGGCATTCTCCAGTTTGCACATTCCACAGTTTAATTGTGCGGTCTAAGCTGCCTGTTACTAAAGTTTGGCTATCCGGCGTAAAGGCGACGCCAAAGATACGATTCGCATGTCCGCGAAAGATTTTTTTCAGTGGGTAGGTCAAACTGCGAGATGCGTCTGAATCTATGGCGTTGAAATCCCATAATCTAACTGTTTGGTCTTCATGACCACTCGCAAGCCATTGCTGATCTGGACTCAGGGCGATCGCATAGATCGAGTTGCTGTGTCCCTGAATAGTTCTGGCACATTGGCTCGTAGAGATATCCCAAATTCTGGCTGTATGGTCATCTCCCCCGCTCGCGAGTAGATGTCCCTCTGGGTGAAAAGCTACAGACCAAACCCGATTGGTATGTTTTTCTAAAGTAGTGAGACATTTACCTGAAGGCACACTCCACAGCTTTACAGTTTGGTCATAGCTACCACTAGCAACCACTTTGCCGTTCGGGCTGAACGCGACAGAGGCTACGGTGCTGACATGCCCTGGAAGCGTTTTCAGACATTCTCCCGTGCTAGCATTCCAGAGCTTCACGGTATTGTCAAAACTGCCACTCACCAGCGTTTGTCCATCTGGACTGAGTGCCAGCGCTTTAATCCAATGACTATGTGCCGGGAAGCTTTTGAAACATTCTCCTGTGGCGATCGCCCAGAGCTTGATGGTTTGATCTTCACCTGCACTGGCTAGGGTTTGGCCATTAGCAGCAACACTCACCGCCCAGACACAAGCGGTATGCCCTGCCAAAACTCGTAGGCAATCTCCTGTCTGGATATCCCAAATGCGGATGGTATGGTCGGTACTACTACTAATGAGAATTTGCGCCGTTGTACTATCTGGAAAACTAGGATGAGGCGCAAAGGCGATCGCCGTGACAATGCTGGTGTGTCCATGCAAAGTTTTGAGGCATTGTCCTGTTTCGACATCCCACAGCCGCACTGTATGATCTTGCCCACAACTGGCTAAAACTCGGCTGTCCTGGTTAAAAGCAACCGCCCAAACCCAACTATTATGGCCTTTGCAAGCTACCATCTGCTTGCTGTTTGTTGCTCTCCAAATATGAATGTCGCCATTGGTATCACTGGTGGCTAAGAGCTGACCGTCTGCGTTAAAGGCTACGGAAGTAATGCCGCCGAAAGTCGCTGCAAAAACACAGTGAATGAATTCTGCCTGAGCGAAATTTACTTGATGTAAATTGACATCTTGTAGATAGGCTTGGCGGATCTTTAACCCGGAAAAATCATAACCTGCTAAATTCGTCTCTAACTGACGAAGTAAGTTGAGGAGATTGCCACCGCCATATCCGGTGAATCCGAGTGATTGGCTCTGTAGCTGAGTCAGGAGCTGATTCAGTTTTTGCTCAAGCTGTTGTAGAGAACCTAATTTGGTCAGCGATCGCTCCACCACAGCTTTTAGAATGAGCCGAATTTGGCTTTCCCGAATATACTCTTTGGCTTGCCCCTGCATCAACACATGACTCAACAGCAACCGAGGGGACACCGTGACGATCTCCTCACAGACTTGCTCGATCAGTTTCTCGGTCACATATTCCATCACCACAGGCTGTTGCGTAAATCCCAGTGGGCGAGTTGCACCAGCAGTCGGCTTGGCTGTGTCAATCAGACAGCGCCATGTCAGCGATTCCAGAGTCTCCATCAATTTGGGTCTGGAAATCTCCGGTATCATGTTGACTTGCAATTCTGCCGGAACAACTGGTTCCCGATTAATTGCTAACCAATACATCACCTGAGCTTCTATGTCTGACAAGCGCTCAAACTGTTGAGTCAGTAAGGTCGCAATGCCGTTAAATGCTCCCATACCTTGGTCGAGAAACGCCGCAATATCACCGGCAAATAAATCCTGAATTGAGGTAGCGGCAATCTTGAGCGCCAACGGATTTCCTCGGTAGTGCTCGATCAACTGCTCTTGTTCGGTGGTCGAACCTGCCAATCCTTTAGCCAGCAAAATTTCATGCCCTGCGATCGCCTCTAACCCAGCCACGGAAAGCGTTCGCACGGATAGCAAATCTCCTTCTAGCGCTCCGACTTCTTGAGGTTTCTCCCGAGTTGTAATTACCAAGCAACTTTGATGGGAGATCTCGCCGACCCGCCTCAGCAACTCTCCATAGCTTTCATAGCCGCTGCGGTAAGCTCCTGCTCGCATACCTCCTTGGAGGATCGCCTCAAAGTTATCCAGAATCAGTAGACAGCGAGATCCTCGTAACAGCTCCAACAGACGAGAAAGCTGGCCACTTAAGCTTTCTGGCAAGGTGATGTCTTGCTGACGAGATAAAAACTTGATCAAAGTTGCGAGTAGCTCTGGTAAGGGCGGGGCATCTCGCAGCGATCGCCAAATCAGACACTCAAACTCACCCTGTAATTGTTCCCCAACTTTGACAGACAAAGCTGTTTTACCAATCCCTCCCATCCCCAAAAGGGTGACGAGACGGCAACGGTCTTGCTGCACCCACTGACGCAAAGTGCTGAGTTCATCGGCTCGACCATAAAAGATTGACACATCAATCGCTTCTCCCCAATCTTGAGCCGGGAGTGAGGAGCTAGAAGCGTGAGCTAAGGAGGTGCTACTGTCTCCTCGATCGCTAACTGCAACTTCCTGGCGCTTGGCTTGCGATCGCTTCAACACGGTTGGACAGTTGAATTTTGTGACTCTCTCGCCTAAAGCATCCGAGAGTAACTGCCACAACTTAGCACCCGTATCTTTGATGTAGCCTTGGTCATAGCCAGATTCTTTCGCAATTTCTGAATATGACCATCCTTCCCAAGCTCGCTTAAATACTGTCTCTTGCACTTTATTTAAGCGGCCTACCTCTAGAACCTGCTCAACAATCCCTAATGCTTCTTCAGCAGTCATCAACCTGCAACTCAATCTTGGCTTTCAGTGAATAAATGACATTTAGCACGCTCACCAGGCGTACTAGCCGTTTCCGCACCCCTCAATAAGCTTATCCGCAAATTTACGGTTTATCTGACTTTATTCCGACTTTCCCAGACGAACAAATCAGGGAGATCAAGGTTGATATCGTTCAAAACAACATTTCACAACTAAGTAGCTTGGGTATACAGTTCTCCGCAAAGCCCTGCTACCTCGCCACCTCAGGCGATCGCTGGCTTAAGGCCTCATTGCTCGATCACTGAGAAACAGCGGTTTGCTTCTGTCTGGTCTGCACCTGCTCCACAAATTGTTGAATCACTTGAAGATAGCGGCCCTCACCAATGGCAGCGACATCATTGTGTCCCGCATCCTCCACCAATAAAAGTTGCTTAGGTTCTGGCGCTGCCTGAAATAAAGTGCGGCTCATTTCTGCGGGGACTGTCAAATCCAAAGTACCGTGGATGAACAACACAGGTGTCTTCAGCGATCGCACCTTTTCCAAGGAGTTAAACTTCTGCGTCAACAACAGATCCGCTGGAAATAGACCAAATCCACCTCGAACATCGACCATCCGGCGCATGGAAGTAAAGCTACTTTCCACGATCAGCCCAGCGACTTCAGGCTGCTTGATGGCTAAGTCAATCGCGATCGCCCCACCTAAGGAATGACCATAAAGAAAAATCTGTTCCGGTGGAATCTCCCGGACTTGAGTTAAATAGTTCCACGCAGCTTGTGTATCTGCATAAACCTGCGCTTCAGTAGGGAAACTGCCCTCACTGCGACCATATCCTCGGTAGTCAAACACAAAGACAGATAGCCCTAGCTGATGAAACCGCTGGGATTGAGATACAGTGGCTCCCACATTCGCCCCATTGCCATGCACATACAAAATCACGCCTTGTTCTGGCTCTGTAGGGGGCATCCACCATCCATGTAAGCGCTCGGCTTTGCCTGTAGGAGTGGTGATGGGTATCCAGATATCTTGATAAACCAGATTGACAACTGCGGGTGTGGTTTCGCTAACGGGAGCAGGAAAGAAGATAAACCGATTTTGCCGAAATAGCAGGAAGACACAAGCTGCTAAATAGGCGATCGCCAGCCCGCCTCCCAAGACCAGCAGTAACTTCAGCAAGAGTTTGAACAGCAAAACCAGCGTGGGCATAAGTTTCAATTCCAGAGCCAATGAATAGCGCTAGCCGTAACTCCCGTTGAAGTTGTTACTGACTAGCGCCATTCTCTGTATCACTTTAGCTAAGTGCCACTCCAGCTAAATAGAGCGCCGCTTGAACACATAGTAAGAGCCTGCTGCCGCGACTCCTAGTAACAAGCTGCTTCCTAGCGCCAGAGGCATTGTGGTGTCAGGACTCGCAACTGTACGAGTCACTGTTTCTTCAGCAGAGTGGATCGGATCATGATGAGCTTGAGCGCTCGGGGCGATCGCGTGAGCAGCACCCACTAAAGCTAGCGTCAGGGAGGAGAATTGCCAAAATAAGCCTAAGTTCATACATCCTGCCTTAGAGTCTAGAAATTGCGTCATCCCTACAGGAAGACTGAAGGCATAATAACTAGACTCTCAATGTTCACTAATGGATCTTTAGAGAGAAAACAGAGTTAACCCATATAGGGCAATTGCTCGTGCCAAGGCGTAGATTGCTCATAGGCATAGGCAACCTGGAACAAGATATCTTCCCGCAGCACATTGCTGATCATCTGTAGACCAATGGGCATGCCTTTGTCATCAAAGCCACAGGGAACGCTCAAGCCTGGTAAGCCCGCTAAGTTCACCGGAATGGTCATCAAGTCAGACAGATACATGCTTAACGGATCAGCCGTTTTCTCACCTGCCTTAAATGCCGTAGAAGGGGCAGTGGGACAGACTAACAGATCCACTTGTTCAAAGGCTCGCTCGAAGTCTTGCTTGATCAAAGTCCGAACTTTTTGGGCCTTCAGGTAATAAGCGTCGTAGTATCCAGCAGACAAAGCATAGGTGCCAATCATGATCCGCCGCTTCACCTCAGAGCCAAACCCTTGAGCGCGGGTCTTGGTATACATCGCCAGGATGTTATCAGGGTCTTCCGAGCGGAAGCCATATTTCACGCCATCATAGCGAGCCAAATTAGCCGAAGCTTCAGAGGGCGCAATGATGTAATAAGTCGGCAAACCGTAGCGGAAGCTAGGACAAGAAATTACTTGAATTTCCGCGCCCAAATCCTGAAGTTGTTGAATCGCTTTGGTGACTGCGGCTTCTACGACCGGATCAAGCCCTTCGCCAAAGGTTTCTTGAATTACCCCAATTTTGCGCCGACCTCTGGGTTTGAGATCAGGCTTGAGAAATTTCGAGTAGTCCGGGATTTCTACGTTAAGGCTGGTCGAGTCTTTGGCATCGTAGCCCGCGATCGCCTGCAACAACACTGCCGCATCTTCGACACTGCGACCAAACGGCCCAATTTGATCCAACGAAGAAGCATAAGCCACCAAACCATAGCGCGAAACCAAGCCATAAGTTGGCTTCAGACCCACCACACCGCAGAAGGAAGCGGGTTGCCGAATTGATCCGCCGGTGTCTGATCCCAAAGCGACTACGCACTCTCTAGCCGCAACCGCCGCCGCCGAGCCACCAGAGGAGCCACCAGGCACACGCTCTAGATCCCAAGGATTCGCGGTGACTTGATACGCTGAGTTCTCGGTGGAGCTACCCATCGCAAACTCGTCCAAGTTAGTTTTACCCACCATCACAGCTCCAGCGGCAGCTAGCTTCTGGGTCACTGTGGACTCGTAGGGCGGCACAAAGTTTTCTAAAATTCGCGAACCGCAGGTCGTGGGAATACCCTGCGTACAGAGATTGTCCTTAATCCCTACAGGGATACCTGCTAACAGTCCGATTTCTTCCCCTGCCGCAATTTTGGCATCGACTTGCCGTGCTTGCTCTAGCGCCCGATCTGCCGTGACGCACAGAAAGCTATGCAATTTCGGCTCTAGGGCTTGAATACGCTCTAGAGCTTCTTGGGTAATTTCCACAGCCGAGCGCTCTTTGCTGACAAGCTGTTGATGCAACTCGCGGATGGATGCCATGCAGCGACCTCTTCCTGACTCAAAGTCCAAAACTTTAGTATACGTTTCTGCAAATACACCTTATCCGTTTAGGCGAATAAAGTTCTGGTCAGCCACTATAGAAATTGAGAAATTAAGGGTTAAGATGCAATCGCAAAATTCGAGTTTCGATCGCGCTGCTCAAGCTGCTCGTTTGCATGTGCAGAGCCAAGGGAAAGGGTTTCCCATTCTTTGTCTGCACGGCCATCCTGGGTCAGGCAGTAGTTTGTCAGTGTTTACCAATCATTTATCCCAGCGTTTCCAGACCATTGCGCCAGATTTACGGGGTTATGGCAACAGCCCTGCTCAGCAAGCATTTCAGATGGAAGATCATCTACTGGATTTAGAAGCGGTGCTCGATCGCTATCAAGTTTCGCGTTGCTTAGTTTTGGGTTGGTCGCTAGGTGGCATTTTGGCGATGGAACTGGCCCTAAAATTTCCCCAACGAGTCAGCGGCTTAATTTTAGTCGCGACAGCCGCTCGCCCACGCGGTAGCCATCCGCCCATCACTTGGCAGGACAATTTTTATACGGGGTTAGCATCGATGATCAATCGCCTTTCCCCGGGTTGGCAGTGGAATATTGAGGCATTTGGTAAGCGATCGCTCTACCGCTACCTGATTCAGCAGCACACCGCGATCGCCTACCAGTATTTAGCCGATGAGGCACTAATTGCCTACCTCCGCACCTCCCGAGAAGCCACCCAAGCTCTGACAGTCGCTTTGAGAAAAGACTATAACCGCCTAGCGGATCTCGCTCAAATTACTTGTCCCAGCTTAGTCTTAGCGGGTGCCGAAGATCGCCACATCACGGCTCAATCTAGTTGGGAAACTGCTCAGCACCTCCAGAACAGTCAATGGCATTGCTACCCAAACACAGCTCACCTATTTCCTTGGGAGATCCCCGATCAAGTCGTAAAAGATATTGATCGGTGGCTAGCTCTCCATCCAGAAGTGATGAAATCAAATTAGGTTGGTTTTCTTAGCGAACCTCAAGGGTAGCCACAGGTTTAAAGGCAATTTTGAGCGTGACAACTCACACTACTAAAATTGCCCACTAAGAATCCGAGACTTTCCCAGAGGCATTTTTACCTCCAAATCATCCGCGATTGTTAGGTCGGCAGGGGTTTTGCAGCGCTTTACTGTGACTCGAATCCCTTGAGCGCCTTCTTGCTCCAAATCCTCAACGTAACCAGATTTGGCAACTTGAGCTTCTTGAGAACTGAGGAATGGCCCAAAGTAGTAAGTACACCGAGGCCTATCAGTAACAATCTCAACCCAAAAAGCGAGCCCAAGAGTCTCGAGAAAACTGACCAAAACTTCTTTCATGATTCTTTTTCTGTGCCGATTACCAACGTTTTACGGGGTGCTACGCAGGCTTTTACTGTCGTTATTATTCACACTTTGTTATACTCTGTTGCATTTCTTTTTTCAATTCCTTCTTTGTTAGGCATGTTGGCAAAATCAAAGGAGGTGCCATGCCGCTGTCGGTAAATTTCATAAAGTACCATTCCTGTGGCAACGGAAGCATTGAGGCTGGGAGTCTTGCCGCTTAACGGAATGGAGACTAAAACATCACAGCAGCGCTGTACCGTTAAGCTTAAACCTTCCCCTTCGGAACCAATGACCAGCACAATCGGGCCAGAAAACTTCACCGTGGGGACTGGCTCGCTCGCTCCCGCAGCAGTACCGTAAATCCAGAATCCGGCAGTCTTGAGTTCTTCTAAAGCGCGGGTCAGATTAACGACCCTAGAAACAGGAAATGTTTCTAAAGCCCCTGCGGCTACTTTCTTCACAACGGATGTAATCCCCGAAGCTCGTCGTTGTGGGATCACCAAGCCCTGGGCTCCTAACGCTTCAGCAGTCCGAATAATAGCTCCTAAGTTGTGGGGGTCGGTGATCCCATCCGCCACAATGATTAAGGGCTGACTCGTTGCCGCTTGAGCTTGGGCAATCAAATCGCCCAAATCAGCATATTCATAGGGTGCAACCTGAGCAATCACACCTTGATGATTTGCACCTGGTGCAATGTAGCTGAGGCGTTGCGGCTCCACTTCGTCAATGACAGTGCCATTGGCTCTGGCTTGCAGCAGCACGGTATGAAACCGGGGGTCGTAACGCAGTCGGGGAGTAATCCAGATCCGATTGAGCGGATGTTGGTTTTCTAAGGCTGTTAGCACCGGATGACGACCATAGATCAAGTCGCTTTCTTCGGACTCGCCAGCAGGTTTGGTGGAAGTCTCGTCAAAACGGCGATCGCGGTTTTCCTGCCCTCGATCCCGTCCTTCACTCCGCCCCTCAAACTTGCGATCGCGACCTTCACTCCGCCCTTCAAAACTGCGACCCCGACCTTCTGAGCCACCGTGACCCTCAAAGCTGCGGTCACGACCCCCAAAGTTACGCTCCCGTCCTTCAGGACGACCGAAACTCCGATCGCGGCCTTCACTGCGGCCTTCAGAACTAGAACTGCGATCGCGCTCTCCAAAGCTACGGCCACGAGTCTCAGGGCTGCGTTCCCGCCCTTCCGAACCCCGGTCACGCGGCTCAAAACTGCGTTCACGGGGGCCAAAGTTACGCTCCCGCCCTTCGGGACGACCAGAATTGCGATCGCGCTCTCCAAAACTGCGATCGCGGCTCTCAGAGGTGCGTTCCCGCTTATCAAAGTTACGAGTGGGTTTATCTGAGCGCTGCCGAGGAGCCTGAAAGTCTCCTGTGTTTGCAGTAGGCCTGACTCTAGGCTCTCCGTCACCTGCCCCCCTCCGGTCGCTGCCTCGGTATTCTCCCCCTCTATAATCGGTTCCCTTCCCGGAGGGGCGCTCCTTAGCAGATTTTGTGCGCAGACGAGGACTTGAGCTGCGAGATGCATCCTTTGGGATGGGGCGGCCTTGGCGGTCTCCTGACTGACCTTGCGATTGAGACCCTTTGCCTTCAGCGGCTCTACCGCGGTCTTTAGAGTAATTCTTCTTGGCGGCCATATTATTCTCTCAATAATTCGAAAAATTTATATCCCGGAGCCTTCAAGTCCCCACTGGTCTGAGGCTCATTATGTTGACCAGGAGGTAGCTACTCCTCTAGCGTTGGGTCTAGTTTCAGTTGGGCCAATAAGTAAGCCAAACGCTGGGGATTGGTTAGGTATAGATAGCCCATTAAAGCTTCTAGACTAGTCGCCTGCTGATAGATTTCTGGATTCACTCGCTTAGAGCGGCTAGAAGCGGCGTTACGTCCTCGTCTCAGAATTTCCAACTCTTCGCCGGTCAACAAAGACTCTAGCGATCGCAGATGGTGAGCCTGGCTTTCAGCTCTGACTTGCGCCACAACTTGCTGATGATAGCTTTGCAGTCGCTTGGGAGGAAGCAGGTACTGGGAGCGGATATACAATTCATAAACTGCATCTCCCAAGTAAGCCAACGCACCAGGTGAAATCGTCTGCAACTGAGCCGTGGGCAGAGTGATAGTGGGCAGAAAATTAGCTGGGCTAGCCAGGTCTTGAGCTGCCTGTGTATCCGAAATTTCTAAGCAATCTTCTTCTGCTTTCACAGACAGCTCTTACCTTGTCAGCTAGATCCCACAGAACCGTTATTTTCCATCATAGGTCAGTCGATTAATTCGCTACAGTCTTGCCATTTTTGCAGAATGACAAGCTATCCAGTTAAGCCTGGATAGCTTGATGGCGCGACTTTTGCATGAGTCAAGCTGACTTGACGTTCTCTAAGGCCACATCGACTGAAGTTTGCAGAGCTAAGAATTGCTCTAAACGAACTAGCTTCACAGTTTGGGTCACTCGAGGATTAGTGACAATCTGCAAGGTTCCCTCAGCGGCTTGCGCCTTTTTGGCTAGCTGCACCAGCGCACCCAGTCCAGAACTATCAACAAAGTCGATATGGGAAAGATCCAAAATGACATGCTTGGGGCCTTCTTCGACGCATTTTGTGAGCACCTTACGAAAGGTAGGTTCAGAAAATGCATCTAACAGACCCGTCAGACGGAAGAGTTGGCAATTATCTCTGACTTCGCGTGTGCCTCTAAGGCTAACGGTCAGGGTGAGTGGCTCAGGAATAAATCCCTCCTAACAAAAAATGTCCATAATTCGAGGCTCCAGTATACACTTTAGCCAGTTTTCAGGACAACTCATGCCAGTATAATCCTTAGCTCCATGCCTGTAACCTCAAGTTTGCAACTTTAAGTTTTTTAGGACGTTGCTTCGGTGGCGACGGCTGTAGGGCGATCGCCATTAGTTTTGGCAGCTCGCATGGCCTGTACAAAGTTTTCAAACAAATAATCTGCGTCATGCGGCCCAGGGCTGGCTTCCGGGTGATATTGCACTGAGAACAAAGGCAGGGATTTGTGCCGCAAGCCTGCTACCGTGCGATCGTTGAGGTTGAGGTGGGTGATCTCCACATCTGCATCAGGCAGGGATTCTGGCGCGATCGCGAAGCCATGATTTTGGCTGGTGATCTCAATTCGCTGCTTTAATCCAGCAGGTTGATTGAGTCCTCGATGACCAAACTTGAGCTTGAAGGTTTCTGCCCCCAACGACAACCCTAAAATCTGGTGGCCCATACAAATGCCGAAGATGGGTTTTTGGCTGGTCAAGAGTGCCTTGGTCGTGGCAATACCTTCGGTTACTGCCGCCGGGTCACCGGGTCCATTCGAGAGAAAAATCCCGTCTGGATTGTATTTCATGATTTCGTCTGGAGGCGTGTCGGCTGGAACCACAAGGACGCGGCAACCGTAACTAGCCAAACGACGCAAAATATTGCGCTTAATCCCAAAGTCCAGCGCCACCACGGTTAACAAATTAGAGCCGCTCTCATCGTTCTGAGCGGTGGGGCTGAACTCCCACACGGAATCGGTGGGGTCAGACCATTCGTAAATCGTTGAGGTCGTTACTTCCTGGACTAAGTTGAGACCAGCCATACTGGGTGCATTTTGCACCTGCTCCAGCAGTTCTGTGGGATCAAGAATTTCGGTCGAGATTGCCCCATTCATGGCTCCAGCAGAGCGAAGCTTACGCGTCAGGGCGCGGGTATCAATGCCGTAAATGCCTGGAATGTTGTGTTGCTTCAGGTAGTCCGATAAAGATTGGGTCGATCGCCAATTGCTAGGACGTGGGCAAATATTGCGAGCGATCGCCCCTCGTACCTGAGGCCGTGCAGATTCATCATCTTCAGGGTTTACGCCAGTATTTCCCAACTCAGGATAAGTGAAGGTAACAATTTGACCGCAATAGCTGGGATCAGTCAAAACCTCCTGATAACCCGTCATTCCTGTGTTGAACACAACTTCGCCAATGGTGGTCCCAGGCGCACCAAAAGACCACCCCCGGTAAACTGAACCATCCGCAAGAACTAAAAGAGCAGGTTGAGGGGCAGAAAGAGCCATAGAAGTCTAGATAGGAGGACCTTGGAAACTGATATTTGAAAACTACTTGCCGGACGCTATTATCCCATGCCCAATTGTAAGTGTCGTATCGAAAACTGCCGAATCCGGCTGGCCCAGTAGGAGCACATTAGGGCGAACTTGTCTCTGCTGGAACGAGCACTTTCAGAGCCTGGTGTACAACTTGGAATGTCACAGGCAACTCACCAATTTGATGCCCATCAATATGAAAAGGCAGCTTGGTAGGTGAACTAAGACGCACCTTTGCCACTTGGTAAGTTTCAATTTTGGGGTTGTAGTGGTACTGACCTCGACTAATAGACCAAAAATGACGCACTAGTTCCCATTTGCTGAACTTGCGATAAACGCTGACAGTCAGCAGCCCATCATCCATCAGTGCATCAGGAGCCACCGTAAATCCGGTTCCATAATAGGGACCATTGGCAATCACAACTAGCAGAGCTTGGAGCTGAAATTCGCTGCGAGTTGCGAGTTGACGGCGCAAAAATCGTTGACGCAGGGAGGTGCGTGTCGTCGCGTTTGCCAAGGGACGATCTAACTCAATTTTCAAGCGCTGAGGTTGATAACTGATGGCTAAGCGGACAGCTTGCAGCGTTCGTCCCCATTGCCCATCTTTCACTTCTTCCCCTAAAGGAAAGAGAGCTGCATCTAGCCCTACCCCAGCGGCCTCAAAAAAGTAGTGCTCAGCGTCGTTGTTGGCTTGTCCAACATCAATACTTTTGATTTGCCCTTGGGCGATCACTTGACAGGCTTGAGCCAGATCGGTCGGTATGCTGAGGCTACGAGCAATGTTGTTATAGGTGCCAATGGGAACAATGCCCAGCGGAATTGGAGCGTGAATCAGCCCTTTTGCGACTTCACTGACCGTGCCATCTCCACCCCCCACAATCACCATGTCATATCCTTCTTCTACGGCTCGTTGGGCCAGCAGCGCCGGAGATTCATCTGGCTTGGTAAATGCGAGATCAGCTCGAATATCTTCTGTCTCCAAGGCAGCAATGATATCGGGCAGCTTCATGGGGTTAGGCTCATCCGTACCGGAAACCGGATTCATGATCAAACTTGCACGCTTCACTGGCTTGGCCCCACTTGGATGTTGTGAATCAATATCAACTTATTCAGTGTCTAAACTAAACCTAGCTGATTCCAGCTTGGTGCCGCTCAATTGACTAAACAAGCCAACCGTCTTTTAAGCTGGCGATCGCCCTGTACGGAATCTCAGCTGGGGTCGGTGAGTTTAAAGTAGAAGAGTGAAAACTAAAAATATCTAGCTTGTAGACTTTAAACCATCCCACGGCAGTTGTTTGCCTTCCTATGCCAAAGCTTTTTCCGTCGAGAGCGATTTTGCTGATTGTGTCGGGTGTCTTAACGCTGGCTAGTACAGGTTGCAGCGGCTCCTCGATCAAGCCTTCGGCGCAGAGTCTGTCTGCTCCCACGCCTACTTCGAGTCCTGCGCCAGTGGCTGAATTACCGATTGATCCCTCACCTGTAGTGATTGAAGAGCCTGCGTCTCCACCTACTCCAGAACTGGACCCCTTTGAGTTTGCGCTCGATCGCGCTGCCAGTGCTGCTAGCATTGGAGCCTCCGCGCAATCCCAAGATGACTGGAAGTTAGTGGTGAGCCAGTGGCAAGAAGCGATCGCCTTCCTCAAACAGGTGCCAAATTCCAGCCCTTACCAATTGCTAGTTAAAGAAAAAATTAGCGAGTATCAACAGCAACTCACGTACGCCAAGAAACAAGTCAGCAAGCCAGATGGGGCTACCGAGCCTCCGGCTGAGAGCGTGATTGCTTTAGCGCCTCCCCCGATCCCACAACCCTTAGAGGCATCACGCTCCAATGTCGCCACCCGACCGGCTCAACCTGCACCTAGGCGCGAACGAGTTTTTGAGGCTCCCATCAAGCGCCGAGAAGGCGGTACTCCCGTCATTGATGTCACCTTTAACGGCAATCAAACCTTTGAGATGATTGTAGACACAGGCGCGAGCGGTACCTTGATTACGCAGCAAATGGCAGCTGCTATGGGTGTCAAACCCGTTACCAAAGCCTTGGTAGACACAGCCAGCCAAAAAGGAGTAGAAATTCCCGTCGGCTTTGTCGATTCGATTGAAGTAGATGGGGCAGTCGCCAGCAATGTATCAGTTGCGATCGCGGGGCCTGACTTAGATACTGGATTGCTCGGTCACGATTTCTTTGGCAACTTTGATGTCACGATTCGGCGCGACGTGGTGGAATTTCGAGTCCGATAACGCGATCCTACTGTACTGAGTTTGTATGCAACTGAATTTCGATTACGCAAAGCTGAAAGAGGCTTTGATTTCTGCCACAGCTGAAGCATTTGCCCAAACCAAAGCAGTTGCTGAAGCTGAGTCTCTCTATGTTTTCGGCCTCTACATTTGCCGGGAAGGCACTTTCATTACACCCACTGCCAACACAGAAGCAGGGCTGACTCGGCTAGCCCAAGAGTATGCTCATAAGTACGGCAAGCCGAGCAACTTGTATCAACAAAGTTTACGCTGGTCGCCCTGGGACTGGACCTACCATGCTCAAGGCCAAGAATTTTATGCTGAGGTAGAAGACCTTCTAGAAAGTACTTGGTCTGAAGCAGATTGCCGATACCTTCTAGAAGCTCAAAAGGTGTTTCAGGTTTGCCGTGAAGCTCTAGCACAGCTCGATCGCCAAGCCGTTTTCGACACCGGTAACGTGCGTGAAGCTCTTCTGCTCAATTTGTTCAAGAACGACCAAACTCAGGCACAACTCTTACAAGAAGCCCGCTACCTGAACAGCCCAAAAGCTTGCGATCGCTTCGCTGTGGAATTACACCAAGGCCAAACTGTGTTTTTCCAAAAAGCTCGTTAGACAAAACTAGGCAAAAGCGGAAGTGCCGAAATCAGGAGGAACATCCTGCCAGCGACCTTGGCCCACGGCTCGCAGGGCTTCTTTCAGATCTACGTCTCCGGTGTAAATCGCTCGACCGACGATCGCCCCTGTCACCCCGGAGGGTTCTAGCCCCAGCAAACTCAGTAAATCGGTGACAGAGCTGACTCCACCCGACGCAATGACTGGGATGGCGATCGCATTGGCTAATTCTCGGAGTGCGTCTAGATTGGGGCCTTGCAGCGTGCCGTCGCGGTGAATATCGGTGTAGATAATTGCGGCTGCGCCGAGTTGGGCCATACGCTGCGCCAACTCTGTAGCTAACACTTCCGAGGTTTCCAGCCAACCTCGTGTGGCTACCTTGCCATTGCGGGCATCAATCCCCACCACAATCTGACTAGGAAATTCTTGGCAGAGCTGCGCTACTAGATCCGGCTGCTCCACGGCCACGGTGCCCAAAATAGCGCGTTGCACTCCTGTTGCTAGGAGATTAGCGACACTTTGGCGATCGCGCAAACCGCCCCCCACTTGAACTGGCACATCCACCGCTCGCACAATTGCCTCAATCACTGGCAAATTCACCGGATGTCCAGCCTTGGCTCCATCTAAATCAACCAAGTGCAATCGAGGTGCGCCTTGTTCCGCCCACTGCCGCGCGACTGCCACCGGATTTTCATCAAACACTTGTGATTGGGCGTAGTCACCCTGGTACAACCGGACACAGCGACCTTCTAGCAGATCAATAGCTGGAATCACATCCATGACTTCACTATCCCTTAACCGTAAACACCAAACTTGCTACAACTCAGGTTTGCGATCGCGCTACCCAGTTCTCATTGAAGCAGGTTTGTTCTCATTCAGGAGCAAGGCCACAGACTCCAAGCCACGACCTGAGTTTCGATTTGCGGCTAAGAATCAAACAAGTGCTTCCAATACACCAACTTACTCAGTTCATCTCACCCAACTCTTGTCCTGGCAGCGTCACTCTAAAAACGACTTGAGTTGCCTGACTTTCAACTTTAATCTGTCCTTTGAGCAGTTCTACCAGCTTCTCGACTAAAGCTAGACCCAAACCTGTGCCTCCCTGTTTCCAGGGGCCATGGCTGGGGACTCGATAGAACTTCTCAAAGATGTGAGCTAAGGCAGGCTCAGGAATTTCACAACCAGAGTTTTGAATCGTGAGTTCGATTTGATCTGACTTCTCAAATCTAGAAGCTAAAGCGATCGCCCTTGCGCTAACGACGATCTCGCCTCCCATTGGAGTATATTTGCAAGCGTTATTTAGCAGTTCTGCCACAATGCGCTCTAAACCATTCTCCATTGAGAGCAAGGGTGGGAGATCCGCCGGGATGTCTAGCTGCAAATTTTGTTGGCGTTCTTTAGCTCGTTCTTGAAAGGGCTCCAGGATGGAGGGGAGCCAGTCTTGTAGCCGCAAACTTTCTAACTCTACCGAGACAGCACCCGCTTCCAACCGCTGAAAGTCTAGTAGATCGTTGATGAGTTCGATTTCGCGATCGCACTCTTTGCTCAAGATTTGCATGTAGCGATCGCGTTGCTCTGCATGTTTGGCCACCTTCAACATCTGAATTGCCATTTTGATGTTGGTCATGGGGGTGCGCAGTTCGTGAGAGACGGTGGACAAAAAATCATCCTTGGTTCGGTTTGCCATTTCGGCCTCAGACCGAGCGGCTTGCTCTTGAGCCGCAGCGGCTTCGGCAATATAGCGAGCTTGAGAATTGCATAAAGCAGCAGCTGTAAAGTCTGCCAAGCTGGTCATGACTCGCACATCTTCGGCATCAAAGTGGCAGTGCTCATCATGGGAAACAATCCAAATCGTGCCTAAAGGTTGTCCCTGGGCTAGCAGCGGAATCACCAATCCTTCAACAATGGTCGGTTTAGCTTGCTGAAAGTAGGTGAAATATTGTTCAGGATAGGAATATAGCTGGGGCGCACCTCGATCTATGCAAGTGCCGCAAGGGCTAAAGTGACAAGGAGTTGATCCTTGCTCGTAAGCCGCTAAGCCTCCTGCCAAACATGTCCAACGAAAAATAACTTCACCAGTCTCGGTGGTCTCCAGCAAACTCACCCCTGCTGTTCCGGCGTGGCAAAGCTTCAGAGCCATTTGAACTAGTTGTCTCAGCATAGTGGCAGGCTGGTCCACCATTTGTCTGGCTAAGCTGTGGAGAGCCGCATTCTCTGCCTGAAAGTTTGGCAATCTGGAGACTGGCCCCAACAACCTGTGCGTGATCAGAATATCTTCTAAGACAATTTGCTTCGAGGACAAGGAAGTCATAACGCACTGAATTGAAAGGGCAAAGAGATTTTGAGGTGAGGTTCCCCTTCAACTTCAGTTTGCCCTACCGATAGAGTGGCCCAACCTAATTGATAAATGTCTTATCTTTCTCGGCTGGCTTTCGTAGCCTTTACGCAGATGGAGCAAGTTCTCCTAGAATTTTGAACTTGATGTGATTAATGGACAAATCTCCGAGAGAAACGCCCAAAGATTCGCCTATGGGTGCTCCTTGAACTCTGACGTTTTCAAACGAAACACCTTTCGCCATTTCAGCGTGGTACCAAGCCAAGCCCATAAAGAAACGAGTTGGGTAGGGGCCGCGATCGACTACATCATCTGGGTTGGATTCCATTGGTAGCCAACCAAATCCTGGGATGTAGAACTCAATCCAAACGTGATTGAAATCAGGTTCTAAAGGGACAAATTGGCGCTCAGCATAAGGTGGGCACTTGTAGCGACCCACAGTGCGGCAGGCAATTCCATTCAGGCGAGCCAACGCTAAAATTAAGCCCACATATTCCCCACAGGAACCAATGCCCCGCTCTAGCACAACATCGGGAGTGTCGATATGCGGTTTGATGCCATAGGACAGGCGATCGTAAACATAATTACGAATCTTCAAAACTCGGCGCAACAGATTGGTTTCTGTGCCGACTGCGGCTTGAGCAGCCCAACGAATGGGAGCTTTATCCATTGCCAACTCATCATCATCCACTAAGTAGCGAGCCTGAAACTCCGGCGATAACGCTGGAACATTCTCTACTTCACGCGGAGCAAGCTGATACTTAATACTCCACACTTCTAAAAGCGCCTTCCAGCCCAATAATCGCCGCTCCCCAGGCTTCAACGCAGCAAACTTAAATACTGCGACTCGTTGCCCATCGTGCAGTTCTTCTGTAAACGGCACCCCAATCGGTTCCACCTGCCTCACCTTTTGCCGATTAGTTTCCGCAGGCAGCGCAATCCGCCACTCCACGTTTTCTAAATGCACTTCCTCTAGCGGTTGCAGTTCCTCCACATAGGACATTTCAATTAAGTAGCCGTTGGAGAGGGCATAGCGCTTGTCTTCGTAATAGTGAAAGTGCAAGGGATGGATGAACGTGCGATCGCGAATGGCGAGTTCATGGGACGGGTCAGCATTGGGGTTGTCGCGGATATAAGGTTCTTCTCCCGCATAAGCGACATAAAGAATATCTTGGCCATTGGCAGGATGACGGTGAAAAGCCAAACCTGTGGGTTGATCGAAGGGGGTTAGGACACTGAAGCGAATCTCCCCAGTGCCGCGATCGAGACAGTAAACAGTTTGCTCAATGCGATCGCTGACCCAGAGTTCTTCGTCCCGCACCGTCAGGTGTTCGCTACCGACCCCCGGCGTAGGAAATCGGGTAATTTGCCGAGCCGTAGCCGCCTCAAAAATCACGATGTAACCGAGTTTTTGAGAACTCACATAAACAGTGGATTGCCAAACTGCCACGCCATCAATCTGGTACGGCAAAGTGACAAAGTGTTGCGGTGTCAGATCGCTCAGGGTGCAATAGTAAACGCTACTGCCTCGTGTAAACCAAAGTTTGTCCCCTTGAACCGCTAAACCCGTCGCATCTAAAAAGTCTGCCGTGTGATGTGCGTTTAGAATCTGCGTGTCGCCATTGGTCACAGTGACTTGGAGCAGATATCCCCGGACTGTATCCACTGCCAGCAAAGTGTCTTCCCAAAAACTTAACCCCTGGAGGGCATAAGTGCCAAAGGGACGAATGGTACTTAACCAAGGGTCGAGTGGTCCAATTACAGCAGTCAATGGTTGGAGAGAAGGGGGCGGTTCAAGCGGCATAGTTGCAGGTTTTCCAGCAATGGCCTCCTCATAATAAACAAAAGCCCTCCGGGCTGATCGTATCCCAGCCATACTCTCTGGACGGAATTTTGATCTCGTACTCCAGATACTTGTGTCCCGGTGGCCCACCAGCGGAGCATTTATCTTCAAGGTATGGTTGGCAATTTATGAATCAACGCGCACTATTACTAGTCAATCGGCAGGCTCGGCGGGGCCAGGAGGCCCTCACTCAAGCGATCGCTCACTTGCAAGGTTGGGGGCTAGATTTACTAGAAGAATCAACTGCTGATCCTCAGCAGCTACCTGATTTGATTCGTAGCTACCGCGATCGCGTCGATTTAGTCATTGTAGGTGGCGGGGACGGCACCATGAATGCCGTCACTGAAGGCTTGGTTGACACTCAGTTACCGCTTGGGATTTTGCCATTAGGCACGGCTAATGACCTAGCTCGGACACTCTGCATCCCCACAGACTTAGCTCAGGCGTGCCAAATTATTGCCGAAGGTCGGGTGCAACGGATTGATCTAGGTTGGGTGAATGGCAAATATTTTTTCAATGTTGCCAGCCTTGGCCTTAGCGTCCAAATCACTCAGCAGATGACTAAAGAAGTAAAGCGTCGTTGGGGTGTGTTCGCTTACTTAACGACTGCCCTTCGGGTCGTAAGACAATCTCAACCCTTTAGGGCCGAAATCCGCTGTCGGGGAGAATCTATCCCAGTGAAAACGGTACAAATTGCCGTGGGAAATGGTCGCTATTACGGTGGGGGCATGACTGTGGTGGAAGATGCCGCGATCGATGATAATCGGCTCGATTTGTATAGCTTAGAGATTCAAAATTGGTGGCAGATTATTCCTCTATTACCCGCCATGCGAGGCGGGCAGCACATTAAGTCGTCTAAGGTCCGGGCATTAGCTGGAAAAGAATTTGAAGTGCATACTCGCAGACCCCGTCCGATTAATACCGATGGTGAAATTACTACTTACACGCCAGCTACTTTTCGAGTCGTTCCCAAGGCGCTATCAGTTTTGGTTCCCAACTCCCCGACTCCGACAAGTTAAACCAGGAACGCGATTCTGTAGTTTGAGCGGCTGGGGGATCGCCGGAGAGCAATTCTGGCAGATCAAGCGCTGACCAGTTGAGGGGTTGCTCTTGCAAGGTGAGTTCTGGCATGCCTAAGCCATAGCCTTGACCAAAATCGACTCCTAGTTCCCGACAAAATTCTATATCTGCGATATCTTCTAGACCTTCGGCTAAAACTAAAATTCCCAGTTCGTGGGCTGAGTGGAGAAAGCTCTTGATTAGCACTTGCTGGAGGGCATGTTGGCTACAGCCATGCACCAGTTGGCGGTCGAGCTTAATTAAGTCCGGATAAAAGCCCGTAAAGTAGTGGTCAAACGAAACATTACCGCACAGATCATCCACGGCAATGCCAAATCCTTGCTCACGAATCCAAGGAACGAGTTCGCTCAACTCTGGGCAGTCCAGTAGAGCTTCTACTTCCGTCAATTCAAACACGATTTGCTGAGGTCGTAACCCTAAGTCAAAAACTTGTTGAAAGTTCTGCGCTAAGGCTTGGGGATTTTGAATAATAGCGTTCGGTAAAACGTTAATAAAAAAGGTTTGTTCAGTATTGAAGTTGGCGATCGCTTCTAAACAAGTTTTACGCGCAAGTTCATCAAACTCATGCACACATCGAC
This sequence comes from Trichocoleus sp. FACHB-46, assembly GCF_014695385.1. NCBI lineage: Bacteria > Bacillati > Cyanobacteriota > Cyanophyceae > Leptolyngbyales > Trichocoleusaceae > Trichocoleus > Trichocoleus sp. FACHB-46. The sequence continues at coordinate 416,480 of NZ_JACJOD010000031.1, forward strand.
TAGAGAGCGCAGCATCTACCAACTGCTTACCACTAAAAGCCGCTCCATTTTTACCAGTCGCTCTCGCTAAACACTCGTGCGCAATCACATTTCCAGAAGACAAGTTAAAAACAGGTTGATATTTGAAAAATAAAGTTTGATTAATTAGAACTTCAAAAAACCAACTGTATTTAATCGATGCCGTCAATGCACTGAGGGGTTGAGCATGGAGAAATTCAATCAGTAATCCTTCTGAGTTCAAGGGCGATCGCGTAAAGAAACAACGAGAAAGCAGTTGGCTCTCATCGGATACAGTCTGGCCAATTTGCAAGCAAACTTCGATCAACTGTTGATCGGTAACGGCCAAATAAAGCAGTTGAGGAATATTAGGAAGATTTTGAAACCCTAAGCCATGCAGGCACTGCTTCACCTCTGGGTTATGAGGTTGAATAATCAGCTTAAAGGAATTGGAGAGCACCGAGGTATCAATAGGGGACACAAACAAGGAACCTTTTTCTATCGCTGCTTAAATTTTAAGTAAAGGCGTTTCATTAAGGAATGATGAAGTAGCTGAATAATATCCCGCAAAATGCTGAGTCTGCCTTTGCAATCAAGACAAATTTATTACTTAACGTATCAGCTCATGTCTTACTGCTCAGCTAATTAATTGAATGCCCTGTTACTTTAAAACTTAAACGGAAATTATCTTTCCTGGCTTTAGAGCTTAGTAATTATTTACTGACAATTTATTCAATTCCTGTATTTTTCTATACTCTTTTTATACTTATGTTTTCCCAATGTTAGGGCTAGATGCTTTTAGACAAGGATTGGGCTGAGGATTAAAATTATTAAATTGGTATTAAAAGATTTACTTATCAAAAATTTGAATGTTGGGACGAGCCGAGTTACTCCAAGCTCAACCAATTCCCGATCGCTCAGGGTTTCGTGGCAAACACAGAGCTAGAACTGGAACGGGCTCAAAGTCGCTCAGATTGCGGTTACAACAGCCTAGGAGCAGATGGAAACCAAATTTAAGCACTATGATTAAGTGCTGTAGGCGTTGTTTTATTTCCCGTGACTCTATCCATGGCTTCAGATTCACCGCCAGACTCTGTTGTGGCTTGGCATACCCTAGAGGCTGAGAAAGCTCTAGAGGTTCTTCAAAGCGATCGCGAATCTGGCTTAACGACTCAACAGGTGACAGAGCGCTTAGCACAGTACGGCCCCAACGAGCTAGTTGAGTCTGCGGGCCGCAGTACCTTAGCCATCCTGTGGGATCAGTTCAAGAACATCATGTTGTTGATGCTGATGGGTGTTGCGGTCGTCTCTGCCATTTTGGATTTGCGTTCTGGTAGCTTCCCTAAAGACGCGATCGCCATTACCTCGATCGTTGTTTTGAACGCTATCTTGGGCTACGTGCAAGAAAGCCGGGCTGAAAAGGCTTTGGCTGCTCTCAAAAGTCTGGCCTCTCCTAGGGTTCGGGCGATCCGCGATGGCAAAATTGTTGAAGTCAGCTCAAAAGAGTTGGTTCCAGGCGACGTCATGCTGCTGGAAGCAGGGGTTCAGGTGTCTGCGGATGGCCGCCTCATAGAAGCATCAAATCTGCAAGTCCGAGAATCGGCTTTGACTGGGGAAGCTCAGCCAGCTACTAAGCACGCAGAAACTCACTTGCAGGAAGAAACACCTTTGGGCGATCGCCTCAACTTGGTCTTCCAGGGCACTGAGGTCGTCCAGGGGCGGGCTACTGTGCTAGTTACGAATACTGGCATGAAGACTGAGCTGGGCCACATTGCCACCATGCTTCAGTCTGTTGAGGCGCAGGAAACGCCTTTGCAAGAGCGCATGACCCAGTTGGGGAACGTCCTTGTAGGTGGTTCGCTCGTTCTAGTGGCTTTAGTCGTCATTGGTGGCGTCATACGAACCGGAAACTTTAGCACCTTTGAAGAATTGCTAGAAGTTTCTTTGAGTATGGCTGTTGCGGTGGTTCCCGAAGGCTTGCCTGCGGTGATCACGGTGACATTGGCCCTGGGGACGCAGCGCATGGTTCGTCGGCAAGCGCTGATTCGTAAATTGCCTGCGGTGGAAACCCTCGGTTCTGTCACCACCATCTGTTCCGATAAAACTGGAACACTGACTCAAAACAAGATGGTCGTGCAACTCGTCGATACTGAGCGTCATACTTTCCGGGTTTCTGGCAACGGTTACGATCCAGTCGGCGAGTTTCAGCTAGAGCAACAAGCTGTTTCCCCAGAGCAATACTTAGAGCTACAAACTTTATTAATTGCTTGTATTCTTTGCAACGACGCGACCTTGCAGTATGAGAAAGACCAATGGGTCATTTTTGGTGATCCCACCGAAGGAGCGTTGCTCACGTTAGGCGCAAAGGCAGGCGTTGACAAGGCAACTTGGGCTCGTAAATTGCCACGAGTTTCCGAGTTCCCCTTCTCGTCTGAGCGTAAGCGTATGAGCGTGATTTGCGAAGCGAGTGATTACCGACCCATTACGGCTACTGCGGCAGACCCAATTCAATATCTGATGTTTACCAAGGGGTCTCCAGAGTTGATTTTGGAACGCTGCACCCATATGCAGGTGGGCGATCGCTTAGAGCCGTTAAACGCAGAACAGCGAGCCGAAGTGCTAGACCAGAACAACCAAATGGCAGGTCGGGGTCTGCGCGTTTTAGGGTTTGCTTACAAACCCCTGGCAACTTTGCCTGCCGAAGGCTCCGATGCAGCCACCGAAAAAGGATTGATTTGGCTCGGTTTAGTAGGGATGCTGGACGCACCTAGACCCGAAGCCAAAGAAGCCGTTGCGCGTTGCCGAGCCGCAGGTATCCGTGTGGTGATGATTACAGGTGACCACCAACTGACCGCCCAAACCATTGCCCAAGAGCTAGGAATTGCCCAACCAGGCGATCGCGTGGTCAGTGGTCAAGAACTCGATCGCATGAGTTTACAGGAACTCGAAGATCAAGTCGATCAAGTCAGCGTTTATGCCCGCGTTTCACCTGAGCACAAACTACAAATTGTGCAAGCTCTGAAGCGGCGCGGTAGAGTCGTCGCCATGACCGGGGACGGCGTCAACGATGCTCCCGCCCTGAAGCAAGCCGACATTGGCATCGCCATGGGAATTACGGGTACTGATGTCAGCAAAGAAGCCAGCGACATGGTGCTGCTAGATGACAACTTTGCCACCATCGTGGCTGCGACTGAAGAAGGCCGCACCGTTTATACCAATATCCGCCGCTTTATCAAGTACATCTTGGGCAGCAACATTGGCGAAGTGCTCACCATTGCGGCAGCTCCCTTGATTGGTCTAGGAGGGGTTCCCCTTTCGCCGCTCCAAATCTTGTGGATGAACTTGGTGACGGATGGTTTACCCGCCTTGGCCCTTGCGGTTGAACCCCCAGAACCCAACGTCATGAATCGGCCTCCCCACGATCCCCAAGAAAGCATTTTTGCGCGGGGTTTGGGTTCCTACATGATCCGAGTGGGCATTGTTTTTGCCGTTCTAACCATTGCCCTGATGACTTGGGCCTACGGTTACACTCACGCACCTGGATACGATCGCTCACCTGATACTTGGAAAACAATGGTGTTTACCACCCTTTGCCTCGCGCAGATGGGCCACGCGATCGCCATCCGCTCCAATGTGCGTTTGACCATTGAGCTTAACCCCTTCTCAAATCCGTATCTCCTAGGAGCTGTGACGCTGACAACGATTCTGCAATTACTGCTAATCTATGTCCCACCGCTCCAAAACTTCTTTGACACCTTCTGGTTAAGTCCTTTGGAGTTAGCTATTTGTTTTGGCTTTAGTGCTTTGATGTTCACTTGGATCGAGCTAGAAAAGCTATTTCTCCGTTGGCAATCGGCTCGACGCGGTTAAACGCTCAGTCCAATTGCTATCCAATTGCTAAAAGTCTAATGGCTAAAGTTGTTGGCTAGGGTGGTATTGGGTAGGCAAAACCCAACTTACACCACTCCACAAATCTAATAGAGTGCAGTAGTAGGGGTGTGCTAAGGTGCGCCCCTACAATAATTTTGAGCGATCGCTTCCTCTGAGCTCATCGCCTATTGCCGACCGCTGACCGTGACTTATGTATCTCAAAAGTCTTCATCTGCGCCACTTTCGCAACTATTTGGATCAGCGGGTGGATTTCTCTGCTCCCAAAACTATCTTGGTCGGCAACAATGCCCAAGGTAAGTCCAACTTGTTGGAAGCAGTTGAGCTACTGGCAACTCTGCGATCGCACCGGGCTGGCCGCGATCGGGACTTGGTGCTAGAAGGAGAGACGATTGGTCAAGTTGCCGCCCTGCTGGAGCGGGACACTGGCCCCATTGACCTTACCCTCACCCTAAGAAGTAATGGTCGCCGCACCGTAGCGCTGAACAGCGAACCTTTACGTCGCCAGCTCGATTTTCTGGGCGTTCTCAATGCCGTAGAATTCTCCAGCTTGGATTTAGATTTGGTCCGGGGTGGACCGGAAAAGCGCCGAGCCTGGTTAGATGCCCTACTGACCCAATTAGAGCCGATCTACGCCCATATTTTGCAGCAATACAACCACATCTTGCGGCAACGCAACGCCCTGTTGAAGCAGCGGCAACAACGCACCCCAGAAGCCAGCTTGTTTTCTCCGCCGCCAGAGCCTACAGAAGCGATCGATGAACCAGGCACCTTGGAGTTGTGGAATACGCAGCTTGCCGCCGCAGGGTCTCGCGTGATTCGCCGCCGGGCGCGGGTTTTGGAGCGGCTAGCTCCTTTAGCTGAGAAATGGCACCAAGAAATTAGTGGTAGTACCGAGGTGTTGCAAGTTAGATATGCACCGAATGTGGTGTTGACCGAGGATGACCCCGCTCAGGTACAGCAAGCTTTTCTAGACAAAATTCAGCAGCGGGCGATCGCCGAACAGCACCAAGGCACTACCCTGGTTGGTCCGCACCGCGACGAAGTGGAGTTCACCATTAACCAAACGCCTGCTCGTCAATATGGTTCTCAAGGCCAGCAACGCACCTTAGTTTTAGCCTTGAAGTTAGCAGAACTCAAACTAATTGAAGAGGTTGTGGGGGAGCCCCCTCTGCTGTTATTAGATGACGTTTTAGCTGAGTTAGACCTGAATCGGCAAAATCAATTACTCGATGCCATTCAAGATCGGTTTCAAACCTTAATTACCACCACTCATCTCGGTTCTTTCGATGCCCAATGGCTAAATTCTTCACAAATCTTGGCAGTACGAGCAGGGCGGATTTCGCCGATCTAATGCAGGTAATCCTGATGCATCTGCTTCCACTTCGTAATCGTAATTACGACCTCTGTTGGCTGACTTATCCCATTTTATGAGCACGTTTCTAAGTGATAAAAGCTGTCATGGAGAACCATGAAATTAATCAATTAGGGTCTTCGCTACGGCAGATTAAGCAAACCTCAATTCGCTCGGGTGAGGCTGGTGTGGTTCGGCTGTGGTATCAGGGCGGAGAACCCTACTTCGACATTTTTTTTGAGCTACAAGACGACCACCTCCGCTGGTTTCAATTTACCTTACGAGGCAAATCTCTCTCTTGGAGCCAAAGAGCCAAAAATGTTCAAACAGGCACAACTGACGAACCTCGAATCAACGACACTACTTACTACTCGGGTAGCAAATTGATCCAAACAAATCACACGGTTGATCAAAATTTTGTGCAGTTAGTTCGAGCCATTTTGCAAACGAGAGCAGATGAAGCTGTATTTCAGCAAGCGATCGCCCTGCTGGACAGCCAAGCCCAAACTTGACCATCCAACTAATCCATGACTGCTTTATTCCAGCTTAAGGTTGCGTTAAGTACTGCGAGGAAATCTTCTCCGCCTTACCAGACGCGACTAATGCTTGGTAAATAAAAGCCGCAGCATCCGCCCGAGTTGCCTTTTCGTTAGGCTCTAAAACGTTTGGTCGCGGATGAGACACGGCTAAACCAGCCTGCGTTGCCGAGGCCACCGCACCCGTCGCATATTTAGGAATCTGCGCGGCATCTTGATAGGTTTGCAACACTTGGGTGGGGGCAGTAGAGCGAGGCAGTTCTAAGCCGCTTGCCAGAGCCACCAACGCTTGCACTCTTGGAATTTGTTGGGTGGGCTGAAAGATATTTTTGGGATAGCCTGCCAAAAAACCATTTCGAGACACTTCTTGAATCGCATCAGTGGCCCAAAAATCAGCAGCAACATCTTTGTAACTGACTGCTTGCTGTTTCGCTGGTTTATCGAAGGCTTTTTGCAGCATTGACGCATACTCTGCTCGCGTTACTGGAGCATCCGGGCGAAATGTACCATCCGGAAAACCGCTGATAATATCGCGCTGCACTAAAGCAGTAATAAAGGGATAAGCCCAATAATTTGCCTCAACGTCTGAGAAGCCCTCTGGCTCAGCGGTTGTTGGGGTGGGGCTGGGCGTTGGGGTAGCGGGTGCTCGGACCGCAAAGGGAACTGGCACTACATTAGGTTGGGCAGGCTCTGGTGCAGGTACGGTCGTTGGGACTGGCTGGTTGGGGGTTGGAGAGGGGGGCAATGCCCCTTCATCTGGGCTAGGGGATATCGTTGGCGTTGCAGTGGGTGTTGCAGACGGGGACGGAGTTGGGTCTAGAAGGCCGCCTAAGTTAAACCCTTGTCCTTCTCGGCCTAACGACCAAAACAAGATCCCGCCAATCACACTAAAGGCTAGAAAAATACCAATGAATTCATCAAATCCCAAGGGGTCTCTACGGGATGGCTGAGGATCAGGGGGCAACGAATTGGTCATCTTAACTCCAGCAACGCCAAATACGCGAAGTTTGGTTAGATTCTACGCCCAATTTATATCCTCGATCGCGCTGAGTGGCAATTAGCCACAAGTTAGAGAAAAAGTTTATCTAATTTCCCACAGATACCGAGCGAGAGGCGATCGCGAATTTTTCTACCTTGCTGGCGCTGTCACCTTCGTTCGCGGGGAGAGCGGGTTGAGTGGGAAAATGCTCGTCGAGAATGGTGGAAACAGTTTCTGGATGGATGCGGGTATAGCGAGTCTTGTCAGGCATCACAACCATAGTGGGGCCTGCCTTGCAATGCTTCATGCAGCCCGTCCCCTTAATGGTTACCTGATTGGTGAGGCCGCGATCGCCCAACTCCGACTCCAACGCCTGACACACTGCTCTGGCACCCCGCTTCATACAGTCTGATTTTTGGCAAACCAAAATTGTGGTTTTGCCTGGAGCAGGCATTGCTTTTTTGGAAGTTGCTGGAACCGCTTCGCCCGGTACAGCAGGGTAAATGGCGTAAGCTTTGAGTTTGGCAAATCCAGTTTTGGAATCCAGCTTTTTCTCGCCAGCCACTCGGATCCAATCGCCTAGGTTTAACACCTTACCTTCAGCAATAAACGAGGCCACGACGCTAGCTCGTGACTCCTTAGAGAGCTTGATGCAAACCTCGCCTTCAGGAGTAGCCACTCGGATGCGCTTGAACTTGTAGCCATCTTCCATCTCAAAACCCAGAAAGCGCCCTTCCAAGCTGAATTCTAGAACTTGACCGAATTTGGACTTACTCATGATGACATCCTAAGGTTTGATAGGTTTACGCTTTTCTCAAAAGGGGTAATGCAAAGTGCAAGGCAGTGAATTGAATATGAATATGAGTTTTCTAAGTTTAGTAAGTGTGATTGCTTATTAAATCTGCACAAATATTGATTGGCGGAAGAATTTAGGCTTTAAGTTGCCAACAGAGGTCTAACCAATCGATTAACTCACTACGAGCAGCAGTTAGATGCTGTATCACGCTACGGAGTTGAACCGCTTCTCCCACTGTCTGGACTTCTACCGACAAGGTGCCATCTCCAGCACACCAACACTGAACTCCTAGCTCTTGCAACCGTTGGTAAACTTGCCAGCGATCGCACCGGGACACCGTAACTACTTGGCCGACGGGGGAGTTCAGACTAGATTGGTTCATAAGGTGTCTTCCTAAATGCAAGAGATTCTTAGTTGCAAGCGCTAGAGAAGCCGAACAAATTAAAAGAGGTGCTGCAAAGGAGTCGCAAGTAGACATTTAATGGCGTCTGCTTTTGAGTAAATACGGATAGCAGCAGTGAAATTCCGTATTCCGATTAGGCGATCGCTAGCAGGTGATGAGCTTAGATTGCCCACAGAGGAGCTAATGTGATTGATCAGTTTCGTTAATGCATGGCTGGATCGGCTCACTAAGTCAGGGGCAAGACTCTAAATTATTGAGAATAATAGTCAATAATTTCGTTAAAAACAATATAACAAAAACTGTGTATTTGAAAACTCTTTTCATTAAGAATTCATCAGATCTGCTATCAAAGCCAGATTTGAGGCAAGCAAAAGCTGGGCAGTGAGGTCACTACCCGAGTTCGGCGATCGCTTGCAGAGACGCCTGAAGCGCTAGCCCAGCCTTGATCTGGAGCGTCAGCCCAGCTTTAGTGGGTCAGCTTTGGTTAGATAGATTAATGCTCAATGTCTAAATTCAATACGTAAGCGCCAAGCTGTACTTTTTCCGACCACAACTCATACTCAATCCGCAAATGGTGAGGTAGAGCCTGACCCTCTAGCTTGAGACTGCGGGTAAAGTTGCGCAACCGCATCTGACCGCTGCTACTGAGCAAGTCACTTTGCAACCAATAACGGCTCAAGCCGTAAACGCCTTGCTCCCAGAAGTGGCGATAGCTAAAGCGACCGTTGCCCTGCATAGTCATGATGACGCGATAGGGCGAAATTTCTAGCCACAGCAACCGAGGCGCAGGAGTGGCTGCCAACGTTTCTTGATCCGAAATCCCCACGCCTGTGGTGCCAGCATCTAGAGCTTCCAGATGGCCTTCTCGGTCTTGGAGCGTTGGTTCAGTTAGCAACAGGTGAAACCGTTCTTGGTCCTTCTGGTATAGAGTTGCAGCGGTATCAACTACAGACCAAATCGGCAGGTCTGTTGACACAAAAGATAAGCAAACAGGCTTGCGGTGATGCGTCAGCATGAAGTGTGAAGAGTGTGAGGAGGTGGCGATGTTTTCGGATAGCTACGAACAACTCAGCCTTAACATCTAAAGAAAGCGGTAGGATTACTACGCAGTTCTAGGTCAGTCTATCTCAATGCCAGCTCCGATCGTAACGTTGACAACCGCAGAAAATCAGCATCAGCTCACAATTGCCCAACCCAGCGCAGGTCTTGCTTTGCAGGGCCGGGTTCAAATTCCAGGCGACAAATCCATTTCCCACCGAGCCCTGATGTTAGGAGCTTTGGCCGAGGGAGAAACGCAAATCCAAGGGCTGCTGCTAGGCGAAGATCCTTGCAGTACAGCGAACTGCTTTCAGGCAATGGGAGCAGAAATCTCAGAGTTAAACACGGAGCTGGTGCGCGTGCGGGGGATTGGCCTAGGCAATCTGCGGGAGCCAATGGATGTCTTGAATGCGGGGAACTCTGGCACCACTCTGCGGTTGATGCTAGGCATTTTGGCCTCTCATCCCGATCGCTTTTTTACCGTGACAGGCGATAGCTCTTTGCGATCGCGCCCCATGTCCCGTGTCGTCAAGCCTTTGCAACAAATGGGTGCCCAAATTTGGGGTCGTCAAGGAGGAGCTTTAGCGCCTTTAGCAGTGCAAGGACAAGCCCTTAAACCCACCCACTATCACTCGCCCATTGCCTCAGCTCAGGTCAAGTCTTGCATTCTGCTGGCAGGACTCATGACTGAGGGCCAAACGACCGTTACCGAGCCTGCCCTCTCTCGCGACCACAGCGAACGCATGTTGCGGGCCTTTGGCGCTGAGTTGACGGTCGATCCAGAAACGAAGAGCGTCACGGTCACAGGCCCAGCACGGTTACAAGGACAAACCGTGATTGTTCCGGGTGATATTAGTTCTGCGGCATTTTGGCTAGTAGCAGGGGCGATCGTATCTGGTTCTGAGTTGTGGGTAGAGAACGTTGGGGTAAATCCCACACGCACGGGAGTTCTAGATGCTCTAGAAATGATGGGAGCCGACATCACTCTAGAAAATCAACGAATTGTAGCGGGCGAACCCGTGGCTGATTTGCATGTGCGGCATAGCAGCCTGAAAGCTTGTGAGATTAAAGGCGACATCATTCCCCGCTTAATTGATGAAATCCCAATTTTGGCCGTAGCTGCCGCCTTCGCTCAAGGCACCACCGTGATTCGGGATGCAGAGGAGCTACGGGTGAAAGAGAGCGATCGCATTGCCGTCATGGCAGCCCAGCTTAATCACATGGGAGCGCAAGTCACAGAGTTGCCCGATGGTTTAGAAATTACGGGAGGTGCTGCCCTCCAAGGTGCGGAAGTGGATAGCCACACCGATCATCGGATTGCCATGAGTTTAGCGATCGCAGCTTTAAACGCTACGGGCATCACCACCATCCACCGAGCTGAAGCAGCCGCCATTTCCTACCCCAACTTCACCAGCACTTTGCAGCAGATCTGCCACCCCTTGTAGCGCTTAATTCGCTATTGAGATTTGGCAAATTTGCTTAGTAGCCATTCAGCGATCTAGTTTGCAACCGCAGCGATCGCTTTTTTGTCATGGCTTGGACATCTCAGGTTCAACTGCTAAAAGTCGGTACTTGTTAACTTAGGGGGCTAATGGCTTGCTTCCTCTATTCTTTGCCTGCCTTTAAATCTTGAGGAGCTTCAGGAATCAAGCTGCCTTGCCTTGAATACTAGGGGAAGCGGCTATCTTGGACTCAAATTTAGGTTTTACGCTAGCTTGTTCCCGCTAGTCAGGCAGAGTTGCATGAAGTCAGCGAGCTAAAGCTGTGGTTTTCAAGCTGGAACAGAGGGGTAATTTTCCAGAAGTTGTAATTAAGCAAGGATTTTTAATCGGATGCTAGATCACCGAGTTTCTAGCCAAGTCAGCAAATCACTTGCAGCCTATTTAACAACTAACTAAATATCAGCTAAATTTACTTTTCATATCAATTTTCGCATCACAATAATAGCTATTAGTAACAGCTAGTAATCATCAAATTGGAAGTCTTAAGGATCATGGACTTCGGGCTTGATGATGCTAAAGGAACGCTTACGCATGATTCAGCTTTGATGGTTAGTTGGAGTTTTTAAAGCCATACTACGTAAGTACTCAGCAGCAAATCAGCACTTTCAGCCTCTGTATTGTTTAGGATGCAACTTCGGTTATCTACTGACATTATGTGAAAGGATTATGATGACGCCAAACCATAAATTTAATTCTTTTATAAGAAATAATTAGTTGAATCTACGGTTTTCACAAACCTAAATTTAGTCATCAGGATTCGTACTTATTTTGACAGTCGTCTAAAAACATCATGAAAAAAATTCTTGTAATTGAGGATGATCTCCCAGTTCGAGAAAACATCCTAGAACTATTAGAAGCCGAAGAGTTTGATGTCATTGGGGCAGAAAATGGTGCGGTAGGCGTGCAAATGGCTCGGAAACATCTACCAGACCTAATTCTTTGTGATGTGATGATGCCAGAGCTGGATGGTCATGGTGTGCTGACCACTTTACGGACCGATTCCGCCACAGCTGCGATTCCTTTCATCTTTTTGACAGCCAAAGCTGACAAAACTGACTTTCGCCAAGGCATGAATTTGGGAGCCGATGACTATTTGACCAAACCTTGCACTGCGGATGAGCTGCTAGGGGCGATCGCAGCACGCCTCCAAAAACAAGCCGCCGTCACCGAGCAGTACACCACCGCTTTGAATCAGGCGCAAGAGCAGCTCAATCAGTTAATTCGGCATGATAGCTTAACGGGCTTACCCAACCGCTTAGCCCTGCGAGAGCGATTTACGGAGATTTTGGCTCAAGCGAGCCAAGCGGGCCATCTAGTCACCATTCTGCTGATCCATCTGAATCGGTTTAATCGCATCAATGACAGCATGGGCTATCAAGTGGGGGACTTGCTGATTCAAACAATGGCGGAGCGGATTGTTGCTTGTCTGCAACCCATAGACAGCGTCATTCGCCTCAATCCAGAGCAATTTATTGTGATTCTGTCTCACTCCGAGCAAAATCAGGCGGCGGCAGTCGCCCAGCTCGTCCTAGACCGCCTATCTATTCCCTTTGTCTTGGAAGGACAGGAAATTTTTATCACGACCAGCATCGGTATTACTACTCGTAGCGACGCTGCTGACAATGTTGACCTGCTAATTAAGCAGGCTGATGCCGCCATGCAAACCGCGCAGAAACAGAGCGGCAACCACTATGAGTTTTATGCTTCTGGGATGACTGTCGGCTCTCTAAATCAGTTTCTGCTAGAAGCTAATTTGCGTCATGCCTTAGAGCGCTCAGAGTTTCAGGTTTACTACCAACCCAAGGTGAGCTTGGTCACGGGGGAAATTGTTGGAGCGGAAGCCTTAATTCGGTGGTTTTCTTCTAGTCAAGGCTTCGTCTCGCCTGTTGAGTTTATTCCTTTAGCTGAAGAAACAGGATTGATTGTGCCCTTAGATGAATGGGTGATGACAACAGTTTGTACCCAAGCTAAGCAATGGCAACTAGCCGATTTACCACCACTCCAGGTTGCAGTCAACTTGTCAGGTTTGCAATTTCACCAAACTGACCTCACGGAACGGGTAACCCAAATTTTGCAAAGAACTGAGCTGGAGCCGCAGTACCTAGAGCTTGAGCTGACTGAAAGTGTGATTATGCAAAATACCGATGCCACCATTAAAAAATTGGATCAGCTAAAAACGCTGGGAATTCAAATTGCCATTGATGACTTTGGGACTGGCTATTCTTCCTTGAGCTATTTAAAGCAGTTTTCCTTTGATACCCTCAAAATCGATCGCTGCTTTGTGCAAAATATTAGCTGTGATTCTAAAAATGCTGCCATTACCACTGCCATGATCCAGATGGCTCACGATCTTGACTTAAAAGTAATTGCAGAAGGCGTTGAGACCAACTCAGAGCTAGCTTTTTTACAGCAGCAAGCCTGTGATGAAATGCAAGGATATTTCTTTAGTCGGCCTGTTCCAGCTCCTGAGTTTGAGCAGTTACTCGTGACTGGTAAGCGGCTCGCTGATTAACGATTGGTATACCTGAGAGATTACTGAGCAAGTGGGAATACTGAAAGCAAGCTTCGGTGAATCCTAGGTTGGTAGCTTGCAGGGCATGTGGCAAAGGGTCAAAAATTTCTTCCTTAGTTTTCGCACTTATGCTGACCTCAGCCCTGATGTCAAAACTCGGCGGCAGGTGAATCGTTGGCTCCGCGATCGCCCTGCTCTAACATCAGATGAATGGTACGAGTATTTTTGGCAAGCCCGCCAAGTTTCACCCGCTGTCGCAACGTTTGCCTATATTTATTTAGAGCAGTATTCCGGTTTGCAAACGGCCAGAATCCTACCCAGCGATCGCTTAGAGGAAGACTTGCATTTGACCTTAGTTTGCTGGTTTGACTGGCACTTCACCCTTTGCGAAGATTTTGAGCAGCACTTGGGGGTGGGGATTGAGGACTACTTGGAAATGCAGGACCTCTCGACCGTTGAAGATTTTGTCATGTTCTTAAATCAGCAATTGCTCTCCGTGAATCACTCCTAAGTCAGGTGACGCTGATATGAGGTGTTGCCAACCTAGTAGAACGTCCCTTGAATCTCCTAATCTGCTTGTAAAGCTCAAGCATTCACCTTTAGGGTTATGTCACTCGCTGCCATTGTATTAGCCGGAGGTCAAAGCTCCCGGATGGGTCAAGACAAAGCCCTGATTCCGGTCCAGGGAGTACCACTGCTACGCCACGTTTGTGATGTTGCAGCCGAGTGCACTAACGAAATTTATGTAGTGACGCCTTGGCCACAGCGTTACCGTGAGCTATTGCCCAATACTTGTCGGTTTGTGCAAGAACGACCGCTGCATCAAGATATTCACCCCCAAGGCCCTTTAGTGGGATTTGCTCAAGGGTTAGCCCAGGTCCAAACAGATTGGGTTTTGTTGCTGGCTTGCGACCTGCCTCGGCTTAGGGGCGAAGTCTTGCAAGGTTGGGCGCAACAGTTAGATACAGTTCCAGAACTTGCGATCGCCTTTGTCCCGTACCATGCTCAAGGTTGGGACCCGCTGTGTGGGTTCTATCGCCGGAGTTGCTTGCCTCTCTTGAATGCTTTTATCAGCCGAGGCGGGCGATCGTTCCAACGGTGGCTAGACCACAATGAAGTGCAAGCCATTCCGGACGCTGACAAACACATGCTCTTTAACTGCAATACACCCAACGACTTAGCGGCTTTAAATTAAATGCGCCACCAGTAAGATGCCAATTTCTCAAGTGAATGGCTAAGCTCGGTTTAGATAGTAATATTTTTAACTAAGGAGCTTAACACTATGAGTATTGAGGATAGAGCTAAAGCTGTTGCTAAAAACATTGAAGGTAAAGTTCAAGAAGCAGTTGGCAATGTAACAGGCGATCCTAAAGACCTAGCCGAAGGACAGGCCAAACAGAATCAAGCCGCTGCTATGCACACGGTAGAAGACATGAAAGATCATGCTAAACGGCTGATCGATCATGCTTAATTTGCTCTTTTAGTAAGCTTAAACCTTGGTTTCGCTTCAGCAGAGTTCTAGTAATTCTGCTGATTTTTTATGTTAGTTGCTATCAGCAATCCCAGTCATTTGCCATTCTTGCAAAGCGATCGCTACTCCCTGCTTTAGTTCTAGTGATGCTTCTGGATCTGCTGCCAGGGTTTGTAATTTTTGATGAGTGATTTCAGGCGCTAATTGCTTTAGAGCTGCGATCGCGTGCAACTGCACTCCGATATCTGGCGTGGCCAATAGTTGAATCAAGGGTTCTACAGCAGCCAGTTCTCCTAACTGCCCTAAGCCGAGAGCGATCGCTTGTTGCGTGTGGGGTTGTTGCACAGCAGGGTGTTGGCTTGCTAAGGCTGCCAATAAAATTTCGACAGCTTGCGGTTTTAACTCAGGGGCTTCCACTCGGCCTAGGGCCGTGAGCACCGCTTGATAAACCTCTAGAGACTCTAGCTGCAACGCTTGGTGTAAGTAGTTCAAAGCTTCTGGATGTTGCATCCAACCCAAAGCTCGTACTGCTTCTAACTGAAGGACCGCAGGAGTGGCCGCAGATTGCAACACTTGCCACAAGGCGGCAGCGGCGGCGGGAGTCCCCAACCGCCCTAAGGAAGTAGCTGCTTGTTGACACACCGCTAAATTAAAATCCCACAGGCGATCGCGCAGGAGGGCTACCACATCAAGGTCAGGGGCTAAATCGGCTCGTAACGCTAAACCCGCCACAGCCTCTCGTCTGACTGTAGCCGCCACATCATTGAGAGCATTGGCCAAAATCGGCGCAATCTGTGGGTCATGAAAACTACTTAATGCTTCGATCGCAGTCGATCGCACCTCTACTTGTGGGTCCTCCACCACACTGGATAAGGGAGCAATGGTTTCACGGCTGCGAATCTGAGCTAAGGCTTGCACTGCCAACCCTCTGGATTGCTCGTCGGCTAGTAGTTCTGTTAAAGCGGCGATCGCATCAGGGCCAAAACTTGCCAAGGTAGTGGCGGCAATTTCACTCAACTCTTCCGCTTCTGTATCCTCGGATTGCAGCAACTGCACCAAGATTTTGATGACTGCTGGATGGTTGAACTGACCTAGAATTCGGATTGCAAACCAACGCAGTTCGACCTCGGCTGCGTCGTCTTGCACAATCTCGATCAACGGTGCAATTAACCAATCTACACTTTGCCCAATCTGACCAACCGCTGCGGCTAAGGTAGGAAACACTTTGGCTAGATCCCAGCGCGATTGGAAGTCTCCCGTCGCGAGAGCCGCGATCGCCAAATCTAGAATTTGCTTTAGCGCTGCTACTGTTGGCCCATTTTCCTCAGCTTGAGGAGTCGTTTTTACAGCAGCAGAGAATTGTTGCAAATACTGATTCAGTAGCGGCCAATCGGCTTGTTGTGCCGCAGCCTGAGCTTTTTCCAAAACCTCTAACATTGGCAAATCGGGGGTGTTAATACTTTCACTAAAATCTATACTTTCACTAAAACTGTATCTCCCTCCAGCTTTGTCTCGTAAGTTTTGAGCGGCTCTGTCGCAGGTCCTTGCAACACTTTGCCATCCGTACCAAATTTAGAATCATGGCAAAGACAAACAAAAACTTTCTGCTCGGCTTGCCAGTCTACGAGACAGGCCTTGTGAGTACAGCTAGCATTGACTGCGGCTAAAGTGTCAGGGCTATCTGGATTACGCACCACAAGCAAAGGCCCCGAAACAAACTTCTGATCGCCCAACTGACCTTTCTGGTCTAAAGTCGCCACAGTTCCTACAGGTTGAAAACCATCTGCACGAGCAACCGCGCCTGAATTGACCGCAGGAGTGGATGCTGTTTCGTTGGAAGTTGTGGTCGTTTTGTTAGAACAAGCTGCGATCGCCACTGGCAAAGAACTGGCAATTCCACCAACGCCAACCCAAGTTAAAAAAGTACGACGATCCATGTTCAGTCTATAGAAGTTCTGCTCGTTCAATTGTCGCATAAGGCTCCAAATCAGTTCCTGCACTAACGATCACGGGAGTTTTCAGCCTCCTAACTGCCTAAAAAATCTACCTGAACATGCTTTGTGAATAGTACGGATTGCACCAGGATTATGCAGTTTTTGTATATTTGATTACCTTTTTTGGTTCATTGAGCTAATACAAGAACCGCATAAATTAATTAAAAAATAAGTAATTTTTTCCAAGCAGATTGTGTTTTTAGCTCAACTCAGTTTTTTTCAAACTGTCTCGAATGATGCAAATTCTCAGAAAACTGTATAGAAAACAACTTTTGATAAGCATGGGATTCATGCAGTAATTGCATTGATTGATGATTTTTGTAGTTAAAGATACAAATCTTCTTTCTATGCAGAAGTTACATAAACATAGATTTTGCAGCTAGAGATACACTTTCAAATTCAAAGTCAAAGATTTTGATTTGAAATTAAATATCCTGGCTCAAAGCAGCTTTAGAAGGACTTGATTATGACGAAAGAAGCGATCGCGACTATTATTAGTGCTGCCCGCACCAAAGCAGAACTGGTTGAAAACAGCTTGCCTAAATTCCTAGTTCTATCTGTATTGGCAGGAATTTATGTCGGCTTTGGAGTGATGCTGGTTTTTTCCATCGGCGCACCCTTGCATGCGGCTGGGTCACCCGCGGTTAAAGCTTTAATGGGAGCCTCATTTGCGGTCGCTTTGTCATTAGTTATTTTTGCTGGGTCCGAACTATTCACTGGCAATCATATGTTCATGACAATTGCCAGTCTCGCCAAACAAGTTACCTGGAAAGACACTTGGAAAGTCTTGGGAATCAGCTTTATTGGTAACTTGGCTGGCTCTCTGCTGCTAGCCCTGCTCTTGGTTCAATCTGGGCTTTTGGCTAAAGGACCGATCAAGAATTTTGTTTTAGAAGCTGTGGCTGGAAAAATGCAGGCTCCCTTTATGGAGCTATTTTTTCGCGGCATTCTTTGCAACATTTTGGTTTGTTTAGCCATTTGGATGGCCGCTAAGACTAAAGAGGATATCGCGAAGTTGGTGTTGATCTTCTGGTGTCTGTTTGCCTTCGTGGGGGCAGGGTTTGAACACAGCGTCGCCAACATGACCCTAATGGGATTAGGTCTCTTTATCCCCCATGATCCTGAGCAAATTTCTTGGATCGGATACGTCAAAAACCTGATTCCTGTCTCTCTGGGTAACTGGGTCGGCGGCGCTTGCCTGGTTGGAGCCTCTTACTGGTATGTAGGCAGCGATCGCCCATCTCGCAAAACCAAAAAAGCTAAAAAGTTGGAATCAGTGCCCAGTTTTGAAACTTGGGAAACAGAACCTAGAGAGAAAACAACTTATTAATTGCTTAAGCGAACTCATTCTCCTAGTTAAAGAGCTTATCCAGACTATTTGGGTAGGCTTTTATTTTTTGAAACAGCACCTATTAATCAGGTCTTTTGTATCCTTTGTTGCAAAATCAAATGTTTTTTAGATCGTTTGAAATTAACGAGTTATGTCAAAACAGCATGACTTACATGCAAGTGTTTCATATATAGAAACATTTTGTAACTATAGATACGAATTCACTAGCTAAGTACTCATAACCTTAGCTGGTAAGAAACGTTAAACGGCAAATTACATTGAATTCATCTGAATTCAAACCTTGCTTAAAGCCAGCAGTGACACGGGTAGATTCATGACAACCGCAGCAACCAATCCAGCGACTGGAAGCAATAAATTTGAGAAACTCAAAGCTGAAAAAGACGGTTTAGAGGTCAAAAAAGAACTTGATCGCTTTGCTCAAATTGGCTGGGAAGCGATGGATGAAACCGATCGCGACTACCGCCTCAAATGGTTGGGTGTGTTCTTCCGACCTGTCACTCCTGGCAAGTTTATGTTGCGGATGCGGATTCCCAACGGCATCCTCACTAGCGGCCAAGTCCGAGTCCTCGGCGAAGTACTCCAGCGCTATGGCGAAGATGGCACTGGTGACATCACCACTCGGCAAAATATTCAGTTGCGCGGCATCCGCATCGAAGATTTACCCGATATCTTCCGTCGCTTCGAGGAAGCGGGCCTCACCAGTATCCAGTCTGGCATGGACAACGTCCGCAACATTACAGGCTCTCCCGTTGCAGGGATTGATGCAGACGAGTTAATCGACACTCGCGGCATCGTCCGTAAAGTGCAGGACATGATCACCAATAACGGTGAAGGCAATCCCTCCTTTACCAACCTGCCTCGGAAATTCAACATTGCGATCGCGGGCTGCCGAGATAACTCAGTCCACGCGGAAATCAACGACATCGCCTTTGTCCCCGCCTACAAAAACAACAACCTAGGCTTCAATGTTTTAGTCGGTGGCTTCTTCTCCGCCAAACGTTGCGAAGCAGCAATCCCCATGAATGTCTGGGTTGATCCCCGCGATGTGGTGGCTCTGTGTGAAGCGATTCTCTTGGTCTATCGCAACCACGGTCTACGGGCCAATCGCCAAAAAGCGCGCTTGATGTGGCTGATTGATGAGTGGGGTCTCGACAAGTTCCGCTCAGAAGTTGAGCAACAAATGGGTCATGCGCTCCAGACGGCTGCTCCCAAAGATGAGATTGTCTGGGATAAGCGTGACCATGTCGGCATTCACGCTCAGAAGCAACCCGGACTAAATTATGTGGGGCTACATGTTCCGGTAGGCCGCCTCTACGCCCAAGATATGTTCGACTTAGCGCGTCTCGCCGAAGTCTATGGCAGTGGAGAGGTTCGCCTCAGTGTTGAACAAAATGTGATTGTTCCCAATATTCCTGATTCTCGCTTAGGCCCCTTCCTGAAAGAACCTCTGCTGCAACGCTTTACCGCTGATCCTGCGCCGCTCTCGCGATCGCTGGTTTCCTGCACGGGGTCCCAGTTCTGCAACTTTGCCCTGATTGAAACCAAGAACCGCGCCGCAGCCCTAATTCAAGAATTGGATTCAGAACTCTCTTTGCCGAAATCGGTGCGGATTCACTGGACAGGTTGCCCCAACTCCTGCGGTCAACCTCAAGTGGCTGACATTGGCCTCATGGGGACTAAAGTTCGCAAAGATGGCAAAACGGTGGAAGGCGTAGACCTCTACATGGGTGGCAAGGTTGGCAAACATGCCGTCTTAGGCACCTGTGTACAGAAATCCATTCCTTGCGAAGATCTCAAACCATTTCTCACGAATCTCCTGATCCAAAACTTTGGCGCTCAAATCCGCACGACTCCCCTAAAAACTTCTGCTCAAATTCAATTTTCTGTAGAAGATGAGGTAGTTGCTAGCCCGGTTGCGGCTGTCAATGTCCCTGCGGCATCCAGCTATCAACCTGTGGCAGTGGCAACGCCAGTTCCCTCAGCTCCCCCTGCTCCTCCCGCTCAACCTGCGATCGCTAGCTTTGCTAAGTCTGGCAAAGAAGTTGCTTGCACAGAAGCAGATACGTTATTGGATGTGGCAACTCAAGCAGGAGTAGAGCTAGATAGCAGTTGTCAGGCGGGTACCTGTGGCACTTGCAAGCAAAAACTGCTGGAAGGACAAGTGCGATATGAAGGTGAACCGGATGCATTGGATGCCAGTGAGCAAGCAGCAGGTTGGATTCTGACCTGTATTGCTCATCCCATCGGCAAGGTTGTGATTGATGCTTGATTAGCCGTTGTTTTCCTCACTGCCTCTCGCTCAATCACGGTGATAACCGAGAGGCACATTGAGGGAGCGATCCCTGCTCGCACCCCAAGCCTCACATCCCCCAGATGGATTGCGAGCTAGGTAGTTACGGCTTAAAAGCCACAAGTATGTTTCGCTACAGACAAAAACGCCGAAACCTGTAGAAAAACTTCAAAATTGCTCATGGGTAACATTTTATCTAGAGCAACATCGGTAGGGTAATGACAAGCTGTTGGTATAGAAAACTACCAACACCCCAAAATTTTCACAACTTATAACTTGAGTATTGGTGAACGAGGATGACGAAGTTTTCGAGACGGAAATTCATCTTGACAGCAGGCGTTACAGCCGCAGGTACTCTACTCGCCCACGGCTGTACGTCCTCTAATTCGACCGATACTGCTGCTAGCACTTCCCCCAGTGCTGCTCCTGCGGTTAATGTTGCCGCCGCCGATGCGCCAGAAGTCACCACGGCCAAGCTCGGCTTCATTGCCCTAACAGATTCTGCTCCCCTGATCATCGCTAAGGAAAAGGGTCTATTTGAGAAGTACGGCATGAAGGATGTCCAAGTGGCCAAGCAGGCTTCTTGGGCAGCGACCCGTGACAACATTGTGCTGGGTTCCGAGGGCGGCGGGATCGATGGCGCTCATATCCTGTCTCCGATGCCTTACCTAATTTCTGAAGGCAAAGTGACTGATGGCAAGAAAGTACCGATGTACATCTTGGCTCGGCTCAATGTCAACGGTCAGTGCATCTCCGTTGCCAATACCTACAAAGACTTGAAAGTGGGTTTGCAGAGCAATGCGCTCAAAAATGCCTTTGCTCAAGCTAAATCCGCTGGGAAAGAAACCAAGTGCGCCGTTACCTTCCCCGGTGGCACTCACGATCTGTGGATGCGCTACTGGCTCGCAGCGGGTGGCCTAAATCCCAATGAAGATGCTTCGACCATCGTGGTGCCACCGCCCCAAATGGTCGCCAACATGAAAGTCGGCAACATGGAAGCCTTCTGCGTTGGCGAACCTTGGAATGCTCAGCTCGTCAACCAAGGACTCGGCTACAGCGCTCTCACCACTGGAGAACTCTGGAATAACCACCCAGAAAAAGCCTTCGCCATGCGGGCTGAATGGGTTGATAAGCACCCTAAAGCAGCCAAGGCCCTCCTAATGGCAGTGCAAGAAGCCCAGATATGGTGCGACAAGGCAGAAAACAAAGAGGAGATGTGTGACATCCTCTCCCAACGGGAATGGTTCAAGGTTCCAGCCAAAGACATTATTGAGCGAGCCCAAGGCCGCATCGACTACGGAGATGGTCGAGTGGTTGAGAACAGCCCCCACATCATGAAGTTCTGGGCTAACAATGCTTCCTATCCTTACAAGAGCCATGACCAATGGTTCCTCACCGAAAATATTCGCTGGGGTTACTTTGAGCCAGAAACAGACACCAAGAAACTAGTCGATGCTGTGAACCGGGAAGACATCTGGCGGGAAGCGGCTAAGGCACTCGGTCAAGAAGCTATGACTCCTAAGAGCCCTTCTCGCGGTGTGGAAACCTTCTTTGATGGCGTCAAGTTTGACCCTGAGAATCCAGAAGCTTACCTCAAGAGTTTGCAAATCAAGAAAGTCGAAGTTTAAGTCCAACCGTGAATTTGTAGGGGCTTGATTGTCTAGGCTCCTACCCTTCTTTTCTCACCTGCGACCTAACGAGGAACAAGAGAGCATGACAGCTAGATCGAGTAGTAACGCCATTAATTCTTTCCCTGCCAACTTGCTGCCTCAGCTACGGAAGCAGGCAATCAATGTGATTCCTCCTGTAGTCGCAATCCTCATCTTTTTGGTGATTTGGCAAATTCTCTGCTCAGGCCCCAAAGCTCCTCTGCCAGCACCTACCACAGTCGTCACCGAAACTTGGGATTTGATTATTGATCCTTTTTTCGATAACGGTGACACTGACAAAGGCCTAGCTCTGCAAATCTTTGCCAGCCTGAAGCGAGTCGCGATCGGGTACTCTCTGGCTGCCATTGTGGGAGTTGGCTTAGGAATCTTGATTGGCACGAACAAGTTAATGTTTCGGGCTTTAGATCCCCTGTTTCAGGTTTTGCGAACTGTTCCGCCTCTGGCTTGGTTGCCGATCTCCTTGGCTGCGTTTCGCCAAGCCAACCCCTCCGCAATTTTCGTTATTTTCATTACCGCCATCTGGCCGATCTTGATTAACACAGCCGTTGGCGTGAAGCAAATTCCCCAAGACTACAACAACGTCGCTAAAGTCCTGCGGCTTTCCAAGCAAAAGTACTTCTTCAAGATTCTGTTCCCCGCCACGGTGCCCTACATCTTCACTGGCCTCAAGATTGGCATTGGTCTCTCCTGGTTGGCGATCGTAGCGGCTGAGATGCTTACCGGTGGCGTTGGCATCGGCTTCTTTATCTGGGATGCCTGGAATAGCTCCCGCATCAGCGAAATTATTTTGGCCCTGGTTTACGTCGGCGTGGTGGGATTACTCCTGGACAAGCTAGTCAACTACGTCGCTTCTCTGGTTGTTACTGAAGAACAGAAGTAAATGCCTGAGTGAGCCATATTGATGCTCAGCATGACTCAGCGCTTACTATCTCTCTCAATCACCGATCTAATTTCATCCCTCATCCTTCATCCCTCCTAGCACCATGTCTGCCTTCGTTGAAGTCGATCACATTGACCGTGTCTTCCCGCTTTCTAATGGCGGCAGCTATGTCGCGCTGAAAAATATTGAGCTAAAAATTCGCCAAGGTGAGTTTGTTTCTCTAATCGGGCACTCTGGCTGCGGCAAATCGACCCTACTCAACATCGTGGCAGGCTTGGATAAGCCCACCAGCGGTGGTGTGGTTTTGGAAGGTCGGCAAGTGACGTCCCCCGGACCCGATCGCATGGTGGTGTTCCAAAACTACTCGTTGTTGCCTTGGCTGACAGTGCGCGAAAACATTGCCCTGGCTGTCGATGAAGTCGCTAAGAACCTGCCTAAAGGAGAGCGACGGGGCATCATCGAACACCATATTGATTTGGTGGGGTTGCGAGCGGCGGCGGATAAGCGCCCTGGCCAGTTGTCAGGTGGGATGAAACAACGGGTGGCGATCGCTCGTGCCTTAGCCATTCGTCCTAAATTACTTTTACTGGATGAACCCTTTGGAGCATTAGATGCGCTCACCAGAGGGAACCTGCAAGAGCAGTTGATGAAAATCTGCGAAGAGAGCCGTGTGACTTGCTTGATGGTGACGCACGACGTAGACGAGGCGCTGCTCCTCTCTGACCGCATCGTCATGCTCACGAATGGCCCGGAATCGCATATTGGTCAGATTTTAGAAGTCTCCATTCCTCGACCCCGCCATCGTTTAGAAGTCGTGAACCACCCCAACTACTACAGTATGCGGAGTGAGATTATCTACTTCCTCAACCAGCAAAAACGGGCGAAGAAGCGGCAAGCCAAGCAGAATATTGCGATCGCCCGTCACGGCCTCGAAAAAGTCAACTTAGACATTGGCTTTATTCCGCTCACGGATTGTGCTCCTCTTGTAGTCGCCAAAGAGAAGGGCTTCTTCAAGAAACATGGTCTAGACGAAGTCAATCTGGTCCGAGAATCTAGTTGGAAGACGGTTGCAGAAGGCATTACCAGTCGCCGACTCGATGCCGCGCAGATGGTGGCAGGCATGCCCCTTTCGATGACCATTGGTGTGGGTGGCAATGCGCCTGTCCCAGTCGTTACAGCTTTGGTGCTCGATCGCAATGGCAATGCCATCACCCTCGACAAAAAGTTTCATGAGCAAGGGGTAAAAACTCTAGCCGACTTCCGCAACGCCATCCGTCAAGCTCCTGACCAAGTTCATACCCTGGGAGTTGTCCATCCTGCTTCCATGCACAACTTGATGTTGCGCTACTGGTTAGCTTCCGGAGGCATTGATCCCGATCAAGATGTCAGCTTAACTGTCATTCCGCCGCCGCAGATGGTCGCTAACCTCAAAGCAGGCCACATTGACGGCTATTGTTCGGGTGAACCGTGGAACTCGCGGGCGATTCAGGAAGGATTGGGATATGCGATCGCCACTGATCTCGACATTTGGCCCGGACACCCAGAGAAAGTCTTAGGGGTGCGTGAAGAATGGGCAAACGAGCATCCTGAAACGCACATTGCCCTGCTCAAAGCGATACTGGAAGCCTGCGAATACTGTGACGATCGCCGCCACCGGGAAGAGATTGTAGAGCTGCTAGCTCGGCCTGAATATGTTGGCACCGCTGCCCAGTACATTCGGCCTGGTTTCATCGACCCTTACAATCGCGGCAACGGCGAAGCACCGCAAAACTTGCCTCGCTACAACCAATTCCACGTCGGTCAAGCCAACTGTCCCGGTCGCGTAGAAGGGCTGTGGATTTTGACTCAACTCGCTCGTTGGGGTATCACTGCTTTCCCCAAAAATTGGGTCGAAGTTCTCGATCGCGTCCGGCGGGTCGATCTGTATGGAGAAGCCGCTAGACAACTCGGTTGGCCCGATACCGAACCCGATCGCGATTCCTTCAAGCTCTTTGATGGCACTCTCTTCAACCCCGACGATCCCATCGGTTATCTCAATCGCCTCACGATCCATCGCGATATCCGCATTGAAGAAATTATCCTCGATCAACCTACCCCCACCCCAACTTCCACCACTCCTACTTCTACAAGTCCCACGATCGCCGCCTAACTTTTCTTTTTCATTCCTCCTCCCTCCCTTTTCATCCTTCCTCTCATCCCTCCTCCCCTAGGAACCATGCAAATTCTCGACGGTCAAGCCTTAGATTCATCTCCAGCCATGAACCGAGACCCCTTCTTGGTCATTGACAACGTTTCTAAGGTCTACCCCACACCCAACGGTCCCTACACAGTTTTAGATGGAATTGATCTCACAGTCTACGAAGGCGAGTTTATCTGCGTCATCGGGCACTCTGGCTGTGGTAAGTCAACCCTCCTAAACATGGTGGCAGGCTTTAACAAACCCACCACTGGAGAAGTGCGCCTGCAAACCAAACGCATTACTCAGCCTGGACCCGACCGGATGATGGTGTTCCAGAATTATGCTTTGCTGCCTTGGATGAGCGCTTTTGAAAACGTCTACCTCGGCGTGGATGAAGTCTATCCCGACAAGCCACGGGCCGAGAAGGTGAAGATTGTCCGGGAGCACCTGGCAATGGTGGGTCTAACAGAAGCCGCTGACAAAAAACCAGGGCAACTGTCGGGCGGGATGAAACAGCGGGTCGCGATCGCCCGTGCTCTGGCCATTCGTCCGGAAGTGTTGATCTTGGATGAACCCTTTGGAGCGCTAGACGCAATCACGAAGGAAGAACTGCAAGAGGAATTGCTGCAAATCTGGCGGGATCATCGTTGCACCGTGATGATGATTACCCACGACATTGATGAGGCACTATTCCTAGCCGATCGCCTGGTGATGATGACCAATGGCCCCTCGGCTCAGATTGGTGAGGTGCTAGAGATCCCCTTCCCTCGTCCCCGCGATCGCGCTCAGTTGCTAGAAAGCCCAGAATACTACAGCCTCCGCAACTATGCGCTTGATTTCCTCTACAGTCGCTTTGCCTTAGCGCACTAACTCTGGTTCTGACAACTGCATTGATTTTGGGGCTATCTCTCACTCCGTACCCGCAACTTTACCCGCTTGGAATTAGGGATTGATCCCTCTGTTGAATTCAAAGGTTTTGACGTGCTTCAAGGATTGGTGTCATTCAGGGGTCGCTACCGTATTCTTCACCTGACGTGGTTTGCCTTTTTTCTCACTTTTGTTTGCTGGTTTAACTTTGCGCCCTTTGCCACCACCATCGGCAAAGACTTAAACCTCACCACTGAGCAAGTTAAAACGTTAGGCATTTGTAACCTGGCGCTAACAATTCCAGCCCGCATCATCATTGGCATGCTGCTGGATCGTTTCGGCCCCCGGATTACCTATTCCGTGTTGTTGATGTTTGCCGTCGTTCCTTGCTTAGCCACCGCTCTATCCCAAGACTTCGGCCAGTTGGTGATTAGCCGTCTCCTTATGGGTATTGTTGGCGCTGGCTTTGTCGTTGGCATTCGCATGGTGTCCGAGTGGTTTCCGCCTAAAGAAATTGGGGTAGCCGAAGGCGTATATGGCGGCTGGGGTAACTTTGGAGCCTTTGCAGCGGAGTTTGCTCTCCCCTCGCTTGCCGTTGCTAGTGCTTTTTTAGTCGGCGGCAGTAGCGGTTGGCGGATGGCGATCGCCCTGAGCGGCATCGTTGCAGCCATTTACGGCTACATCTACATGCGGATGGCGCAAGACACTCCCTCCGGGCAGGAATATCACCGTCCCAAGCGCAGCGGCTCGCTCGAAGTCACCAGTGTTAAAAGCTTTTGGGCGTTGATCCTATCCAACTTAGGTTTGATCCTGGCGTTGGCCTTGTTAGCATGGCGCTTAGCACAACCCCAAATCAACTTTTTCAACACGCCTCAAATGTTGGTGGCTTGGGGTTTACTGGCCGCTCTGTTTGCTTATCAAACTCACAAAGCTTGGGATGTCAACCGCGAATTGTTGAGCGGCAAAAAAATCTATAAACCTAGCGATCGCTACCAATTCCGCCAAATTGCCTTGCTAGAGTTCACTTATGTCACCAGCTTTGGCTCTGAACTCGCGGCTGTTTCCATGCTGCCTGCTTTTTTCGAGAACACCTTTGCGCTAGAGCATGTGATGGCAGCGATGATCGCAGCTTGCTATCCCTTCCTCAACTTAGTTTCTCGTCCCAGCGGCGGCTTGATCTCCGACAAATTTGGTAGCCGCAAATGGACGATGACCCTCCTCATGTTTGGCATCGGCGTTGGCTATCTCTTGGCCTATAACATTAACCAAAACTGGCCCATTCCTTTGGCGATCGCTGTCACCATGTTTTCGGCTTACTTTGCCCAAGCTGGTTGTGGAGCTACTTACAGCATCGTGCCTCTGATTAAAAAAGAGATCACAGGACAAGTCGCCGGAAATGTTGGTGCCTACGGCAACTTTGGTGGCGTGGTTTATCTCACCATCTTCAGCCTTACCGATGCTCAGGTGCTATTCCAAACGATGGGAATCGCCGCGCTGATTTGCGCCAGCTTATGCGCCTTCTTGCTGCAAGAACCCCAAGGCTCCTTTGCCGCTCACTACGATGACCCAGCTGAAACCTCAGATCTCCAGTCCATTCCTATGTTGGCGGATGAATCACATACTAATTCCTAATCACCCATCTCTAAAGGGGGCGTGCTGCCTCATTTTCAGGTTGCCTACATTAGAATGGTAAGTATTTATGCTTATCCAAAGTGTAAGCCCATCGAACATCCGTATCGCTAGCAGAGAAAAAGCGTCAAGCAGGCAGCATTATAGCTCTCGCCGCTTGACGCTACCATTTTTTCTCTTAGATGTACGGTTACCAATAGACGACAGTTATGACTGACTCGACTAAAACTCTCTGTCCTTACTGTGGTGTTGGCTGTGGCTTAGAAGTGTTGCCACCCGCGCAGCCTGGTAAGCCGATTAACAGAGATAGTGCTGGTACACCCATTTGGCAAGTCCGGGGCGATCGCGCTCATCCTTCTAGCCAAGGAATGGTCTGCGTCAAGGGAGCCACGATCGCAGAATCGTTGAATAAAGACCGCCTGCTCTATCCCATGCTGCGGGATACTTTGACCCAGCCGTTTCGCCGCATCACCTGGGAAGAAGCTTTTGACTGCATCGTGCAGCGCATGCAAACCGTCCGGTACACGCAAGGGCCCGAAGCAATCTGCATGTACGGGTCCGGTCAATTCCAAACCGAGGACTACTACACGGCACAAAAACTGCTGAAGGGGTGTCTCGGCACCAACAACTTTGATGCCAATTCGCGTCTTTGCATGTCTTCAGCGGTCTCTGGTTACATTCAAAGCTTCGGGGCCGATGGTCCTCCCTGCTGCTACGACGATCTAGAACTGGCCGATTGCGCGTTTCTGATTGGAACTAACACTGCCGAATGTCATCCCATCATTTTTAATCGCCTGCGGAAGTACCACAAGCAAAACCGCCACGTCAAAATGATTGTGGTCGATCCGCGCGAAACCGCCACCGCCCAAGCCGCAGATCTCCATTTAGCTATTCGTCCTGGCACTGATATCGACTTAATGAACGGCATGGCTCACTTGCTGATGCGGTGGGGCCACTTTGATGTCAGCTTTATCGATGAATGCACTGCTAACTTCCCGGCCTTTGCTCAGGTCATGCAAGATTACACGCCGGAGATGACGGCGCAGCGCTGTGGCATTGCCGTGGAAGATTTAGAAACCGCGGCTCGTTACTGGGGGGAATCTGAGCGAGTACTTTCCCTCTGGTCGATGGGAGTCAACCAATCTAGCGAAGGTACGGCTAAAGTCCGAACCCTGATCAACCTGCACCTGATGACAGGGCAAATCGGCAAGCCCGGAGCAGGGCCATTTTCTCTAACTGGTCAACCCAATGCGATGGGGGGCCGAGAGGCAGGTGGCTTAGCTCACTTGCTTCCAGGCTACCGCGTGGTGCAAAATCCCCAGCACCGAGCGGAACTGGAGCAGTTTTGGGGCCTTAAGCCTGGGCAGATTTCTCCGCATCCAGGTCGGACGGCTTGGGAAATGATCACCGGGCTAGAGCAGGGAGATGTGGGTGTACTGTGGATTGCTGCCACCAATCCTGCGGTGAGTATGCCTGACTTGGAGCGCACCAAAGCCGCGCTGAAGCGATCGCCCTTCACCATTTACCAAGATGCCTACTTCCCCACGGAAACAGCTGAGTATGCTCATCTACTTTTACCAGCAGCCCAGTGGGGTGAAAAAACTGGAGTGATGACCAACTCGGAGCGACGAGTCACCCTTTGTCAGGCGTTTCGCGATCGCCCGGGTGAAGCAAAAGCGGATTGGGAAATCTTTGCGGAAGTGGGACGGCGCTTAGGATTTGCTCAACAGTTTGCCTTTACGACTTCTGCGGAAGTCTACGCTGAATTTGCTCAAGTTAC
This sequence comes from Trichocoleus sp. FACHB-46, assembly GCF_014695385.1. Classification (NCBI taxonomy): domain Bacteria; kingdom Bacillati; phylum Cyanobacteriota; class Cyanophyceae; order Leptolyngbyales; family Trichocoleusaceae; genus Trichocoleus; species Trichocoleus sp. FACHB-46. The sequence continues at coordinate 445,596 of NZ_JACJOD010000031.1, forward strand.
TCGCGATCGCCCTTGCGAAATGACGGGACTGAGCCACGAACGCCTGCGAGTTAAAGGCCCGGCTCAGTGGCCTTGTCGAGACTCGGGTCAGGTCAAGCCTGGAGAACCTGCCAGACTCTATCAGGAGCTTCGATTCCACACTCCCGATGGGCGGGCACGTTTTGGGGCTTACCATTCTCGCGGTTTAGCTGAACGGCCTGACCCAGAATATCCTTTGGTGCTGACGACAGGTCGTCTTTACGGTCACTGGCACACCCAAACTCGCACCGGGCGAATTGAGAAAACTCGGCAAATGCATCCCAATCCTTTTCTAGAAATTCATCCTCGCGATGCGTCTGAATTGGGCTTACAAGACAAAGATTGGGTGGAGGTGCGATCGCGGCGGGGGTTGGCCCGTTTTCCAGTCACGGTAACGAAGGCGATCGCACCTGGGACGGTGTTTGTGCCGATGCATTGGGGCTTTTTGTGGGCTGACCAGGCCGAAGCGAATGCCCTGACGCATCCAGAGTGTTGTCCCGATTCTAAACAGCCAGAGTTGAAAGCTTGTGCGGTGCAATTGGTGCCGATCAAAGCGGGTATGAGTCCTCAAGAGAATTTGCATCCCGCCGCGCGATCGAGTATTCTCGCACCATCTTCTTAATCTGGCTGAGCGCTGTAAAGATGCGATCGCTGAAAAAAGTCACCAGACAGTGTGCCGATGCTGGCAGCAATGAGAACTTTCTTAGGTTCCTGGGTGGGGCCGAAGCATTAGTTTCTAGAGCTTTGTCGATTGCTATGGTGGTGGTTTTAGCCGTAGCAGTGATTGATTTGGTGAGATTTCTGATTTTAGAGATCTTTTCTGAGCCTTTTGGGTTATTTAGCACCACACTGATTGAGATCTTTGGGCTATTTCTCAATATCTTGATTGCGCTAGAGATTCTAGAAAATATTGCGGCTTATCTGCGCAAGCATGTGGTGCAAGTGGAACTGGTGGTGGTGACTTCGCTGATTGCGGTGGCGCGTAAAATTATTATTTTGGATTTTGAGAAGACGACGGGGGTGGAGTTGATTGGTTTGGCGATCGCGATTTTCTCTCTCTCTATTAGTTATTGGGTGGTTCGTCATGTGAATGCTAAGGAGCACTAAATTTACGAAATCCGAACCTTGGGGGCACTCGCCCCCAAACCCCCGCTGAGGGACGGTTGCGTCCCCCAGGCCCCCTCCAAACGAACGTAACTGTCAGTGTTTCGATTCTGGTTCTATTTCTTTTTTCATTCCTTCTGACTCCTCACCCCTTCCTCCTTCATCCCTCCTCTACTCCCCTCCTCATGTCTGATTTTTTCCAGTTTGAAGCTGATTTTGTTGAGTCTCTCCGTTGTATTCCCATGCAGGTGCGCTACAAGCTGGATACTTGTGGTGTGAAGTTGAAGTTGCAACATTGGCATCAGTTTACGCAAGGGGAGCGGCAATCTTTGGTAGATCTCCCTTGTCTGATGGAGGCGGATGTTGTGAGTTATCGGGAGCATTTACAGCGGATAGTTGTGGAGCATACGGGCCACGCTGCGAGTGATTTGCCGATTGAGGCCTGCCCTGCTTGGATGGATGAAACTGCAATTCCGGTGAGTGTGCAGGAGAAGGCTACGGAAACTGGGGTAGGGTTGACGCTGGAGCAATGGCGATCGCTCTTACCACTGCAACGCTTTGTGCTGCTTAAACTCAGTCGATCGGGTCACGAAAACAGCAATTTTTTGCCAGCCATGCAGGAGTTCCAGTTGGTCTGACAAAAACTCCGCAAAATTACTCAGAGCTAAATCAGGCTTGTAGTTCATAGACTAGAGGTGCTGACGTGGAGCAGTTCTATGGAATCGCAACAAGCTGGGTTGATTTTGCAAGCTTTAGATTTTGCGGCGCGTAAGCATCGAGATCAACGACGCAAAGATTTAGAGGCTTCTCCTTACATTAATCACCCAATTAGTTTGGTGAATTTGTTGTGGAATACCGGAGGAGTCACAGATCCAGCGGTAATTATGGCAGCACTACTCCATGACACGGTTGAGGATACTGCAACGACTTTCGCTGAGTTGGCTCAGGAGTTTGGCGAGGAGGTACAGCAGTTGGTCAAAGAGGTGACAGATGACAAATCTCTACCTAAACAAGAGCGAAAACAACAGCAAGTTGAGCATGCAGCGCATTTAAGTGACAAGGCAAAGTTGGTGAAACTGGCTGACAAAATCTCTAATTTGCGAGATATTATTGCCTCACCTCCGGCGGATTGGTCTTGCGATCGCCAGCGCGAGTATTTTGTCTGGGCAAAGCAAGTGGTGGATCAGATGCGGGGTAACCACGCTCAGTTAGAAGCTGTATTTGATCAGGTTTATCAACAAGGGATCAGTCAACTGAGCGATCGCTGAAGTATCTAACTTTCTCAGGAAAAACTAATATTTGGTTTAGAGCCACATCATCTTTTTAAGTTTTACTTTTACTTGATTGTGAAGTAAAAAAATAGCTTTGAGTAGACAAAATTGAATTTTCACCAATAGCTAGTTGAATGAATCTCATTGGCGATTTGCTCACAAAAATTACTCAAAACAAGGGGCGAATCGATCCATTTTCGCTACAATTTCGGCTCACGGTTGGCATTATAGGGGCATCAGTTCTCAGTTTCGGTGGGGTGGCAATCTGGACAACTTGGACGACCTACCAAATTCTGATTGATTCTCACAAACAAAATATTATCTATCTCACCGATCGCTTGCCACGCGATGTGGAACTGTACAGCGAAATGATTCCGGTAGACATTGGGTTGCGACGGGCCATCAACAACGTCACTAGTCCGAATCTGCTCATTTGGGCTAGGGCCCCGGATGGCAGTGTTTTAGCGCAAGCGGAAACGTTGAAGACGGAGCGAGCCAGCCAAATTGTGGCGGCAGTGGATTCTCTGCCCTGGCTGCCGACTAAACCTCAAAGTTCTTGGATTAATGGCTCTTATTTGCTGCTCAGTAGCGAGCCTTTAGCCATTAACGGCACTCGCATCGGCAAACTCTATATTGCTCAAGATATTACCCGTGATCAAGCTCGGTTTTTGGGCTTGATTCGCAGCTTAAGCTTAGTCAATTTGCTAGCAATCCTGGCGTTAGCAATGGCGATCGCGTCTTATATTCGGCGATCGCTACAACCTTTGCGAGAGATGAGCCAGATGACTCAAGTTATTTCGGTGGATGACTTAGGACAAGCACAATTGCAACTCGATAGTGCCCCTAGCGAAGTCACTGATTTAGCGCAGACTTTCAATACGATGTTGTCTCGCTTGTCTGACTCTTGGACGCAACAGCGAGAATTCGTCAGCAATGTTTCTCACGAATTACGTACGCCGCTGACGATTGTGCATGGCTATCTGCAAAGTATGCAGCGCCGCAGCCAGAACTTAACAGAAGCTCAGCAGGAAGCCCTGGATATTGCTGCGGTCGAAACCGAGCGCATTATTCGGTTGTTGCAAGACCTCCTCGATCTTGCCAGAGCCGACAGTGGCTATTTGCATCTCTCCTGGGAACCGATTGACTTAGCTGCACTGCTACGCGAGGTGGCTAGCATGGCAGACCCATTCAGTAGTCATACCATTCAAGTTGAAATTGAGCGTCTCGATGCCCACGGTTCTGGAGCAGAATCGATTCACGTCAAAGCCGATCGCAGCCGTTTGCGCCAGGTATTGATCAATCTAATCGATAACGCGGTTAAATATTCTGAGCCTCATACCCCTGTGACTTTACGCCTGCATCAGTTTGATGAGTTTGTCGCTCTCCAAGTCAGCGATCGCGGTTGCGGTATTGATCTCCCCCACCAAACCCGCATCTTTGAGCGCTTCTACCGCGTGGATGAAGCTCGTTCTCGCTCGACTGGAGGCAGTGGCCTGGGGCTGTCGATTGTGAAAACCTTAGTCGAAGGTATGGGAGGCAGCATTACGGTGCGCTCCAAACTAGGGGAGGGCAGCGTCTTTACGGTCACTCTACCCAATCCCTCTGTAAAACTATGACCGCCCCTCCAGCCCACATCCTAGTGGTTGAAGATGAAGTGAAGCTGGCTCGATTTATTGAGCTCGAGCTGAGCTATGAAGGCTATCAGGTGAGTCTGGCGCACGATGGCTTCGTAGGACTGACCACAGCCCGAGATGCCAAGCCCGATTTAATTATTCTCGACTGGATGCTGCCTGGTTTGTCAGGTTTGGAAGTCTGCCGTCGCCTCCGCACCACAGGCGATAAAGTTCCAGTGGTGCTCCTCACGGCCAAGGATGAAGTTAGCGATCGCGTGGCAGGGCTGGACGCAGGAGCCGACGATTATGTCGTCAAACCGTTCAGTATTGAAGAATTGCTAGCACGAGTCCGAGCCCACCTCCGACGAGTGCAAGAAACTGAACCAGAAGTTTTACAGTTCACAGATCTCAGTCTGAATCGCCAAACTCGCGAAGTCTTCCGAGGTGATCGCGCTATTGAACTTACTGCGAAAGAATTTGATCTGCTAGATTTCCTCATGGCTCACCCGCGCCAAGTAATTACCCGCGATCGCATTTTGGAGCAGGTCTGGGGCTACGACTTCATGGGTGACTCAAACATTATTGAGGTCTACATTCGCTATCTCCGCCTCAAACTCGAGGCCAACCAAGAAAAACGCCTGATCCAAACCGTGCGGGGGGTAGGTTACGTCTTGCGTGACTGAGTATATTTGCAGACCTGAAATGCTAGGCTGAGGCCAGTGAAGTCAGCCATCCTGAAGCCATGCACAGACTCCTGACTGGACCGTTAAGCGTTGATCCTGTGACTGTTGCGATCGCTGGGCTCCCTCCGGCTCTGCACAATACAAAGCTCGTGCAGTTTTCTGATTTTCACTACGATGGTTTGCGGCTCTCAGACGATTTACTCACCCAGGCGATCGCTGCTAGTAATGCCTTGGAGCCAGATTTAATTTTGCTGACCGGGGACTATGTCACGGATGAGCCAGAACCCATTCATGATCTGGTGCGGCATCTAAAGCAATTACGCAGCCGCTTAGGCATCTTGGCAGTTTTAGGCAACCACGATCTGCACGAAGATCACTCTCAAGCTGAAGTCACGGCTGCCCTCACCAGTATTGGTACTCAGGTTTTGTGGAATCAAGTGGCTTATCCCTTGGGCAGCGATTTAGCCTTTGTAGGTTTAGCCGATTTTTGGTCAGGAGAGTTTGCCCCCACTCCAGTCCTCAGCGATTTAGATCCCGCTCTGCCCCGGATTGTTCTTTCCCATAATCCGGATACGGCCCAAATTCTGCAAAAGTGGCGCGTAGATTTGCAACTTTCTGGCCACACTCACGGTGGTCAAGTTGTCATCCCTGGTTTTGGCACAATTTCCAAATTGTACGAAGATGTTTTCTACAGCATTCCCAAAACGATCCGCAGCGCCATTCCGTCTATGAGAAAACATTGCCACCGAGTGGTGCAGCATTGGGAATGGGCCAGCGGCTTACATCAAGTCGGAGATAATTTGCTTTACGTCAACCGGGGTCTCGGCACTTATCTCCCTGGGCGGCTCTTTTGTCCACCGGAAGTCACTGCGATTACCCTCGTTTGCCAGGACGCATGAGGACGTGATGCGCTATTGCCTTGGAGTTGGCTGCCCGCTCAGGTCGTTTATCCTAAATCAGCAGGGCGATCTAATATTAGACAACGGTTGAGCTAGCGGCAATACGCTTCAGCGCTCTGAGTAGAACGAACTGTTACCTGAGCTCCCTGGCGAACCACAAATTCGCTTAAGCCTACCTGAGCGGGGTGATTTGGCTCAACCCGTTGCCAATCCGATTGACTACCCCAGTCATAGGTGTATCCCAGTTGAGTCCAGGGATAAGACTTACCCGTAGCGGGGTAGCGACTGGCAAACTGAGCGCTAAACCACTCCTGATAACTCGGCGGGGTTGTGGCAAACTCATTCAGCGGAAATTCTAAGGTTGCCTCGCGATCGCTAATGTCAGGGTCAGGCGTGGGACGAAACAGGTGTCTCGGTTCTACCCACAATTCCACGATGTATCGGGACTGGTTCGCTGCATCTGGAGGCAATCCCAACAGTTGGTTGAGTCGATAGGCTAGGGAGACTTTCTGGGTAGGACGGTAGGTTTTGCAGAAATTTTGTAAATCGGGAGCCGCTGTCACCCAAAGATCGAGAGGCAAACGTATCAAACCACCCACTCGGCTGGCGTACCCAGAATAAGTGGTCCACACTGTGACTAAAACGCGGCTTCGATCCCAAACTAAAGCAGGGTTGTACCAAACAATGGGTGTGAGGTTACGGTAAATTTCCTGCGGCTCTGCTAATTTGGCATCCTCAATCGCCTCTACATAGGCGGGCGGCAACGGTGACTGGTTGGTGGGTTTGCTACTCCCCTGAGCTAGAGTAGGAATTCCTAGAAGGGTTTCCGTGAGGCTGATCAGCAAAACTGCCCAGGAAAGAATGGCATATTTGTGGCGATCGCGGATTTGATGCATACTCATGCATCTAAAAGTACATGCCTAGCTCTAGACCTACGGAATCCAGATTAAAAAATTTACAACTGGACCAGAAACAAAAAACCCCCAGCCGAAGCCAGGGATTGAATTCAGGGTGCATCTACCATTCCTTTCTTCTAAGAAGGTGGGGCTCTATCCGGAATAAATGGCAGGATTAGAAATGAAATTTTGATTTAAGAGCGATCGCACAACAGATAGATGAGCACCATAGAAGTCACCCACCTGTTTACCTATTTCATCAAAGGGCTAACCCCTCATGCTGGCGATCGCGTCTCGCTCCAAGCAGGCCACGGCATTCCAGGCGATCGCGGCTTTGCCCTGATGTATGCCGATGCAGCCTCAATGGAGTCAGAAGCCGAAGTGCCGTGGATGAGGAAAAACAATTTTGCCATGCAAGCTGACTGGCCTGGTTTAGCCAGCCTCACTTGCGAGTATGACCCAGTCACCAGCCAGTTAATGGTGAAGCAGCAAGGGGTAGAGTTATTAGCTGAAGCGACTAACACACCCAAAGGGCGCGATCGCATTGGCGCTTTTTTTACCGGATACTTAGCGGCGCTGCAACCCACTGCCACCGCTCGCCATCCCGAAAAAACACCTTTGCGTTTAGTCGGAGACGGCAATAGCACCCGCTACCCTGACCGCGATCCTGTCCATATTTCGCTGATCAACCAAGCTAGCTTAGAAGATTTAGGCCAGAAGTTAGGACATGCCGTTGATCCGCGCCGCTTCCGACCCAACGTTATGCTCACAGGCATTCCTGCTTGGGAAGAGTTGAGTTGGGTCGGCAAAACCTTTCAACTGGGTACTGCTCAAGTGGCAATCGCAGCGCCGATCAACCGTTGTGTCAATGTTGATGTCAATCCAGATACAGGCATGCAAGATTGCTCCATTTTCGCGGCGTTGCAACCCACCTTAGGTCATCGTCAAACCGGAGTTCTGGCTACAGTCCTTCAAAGTGGCACGGTGACAATTGGCGATCGCTTGATCGAAGTGACATCCTCTTAATTGCGGACTTTCTTGCTGGGGCGGCCGATGTAGAATCCGCGCTTTTGCTCTATAGAGAACCTTGAATAGTGGGCATACTAGGGCAGATTATAAACAAAAACTTTATTCACTAGAAGTTCACTACAAAGCTTCTATTCACCCCCAATGCAGTCTGCCCCAGACTAGAAGTGCCCAGCATGAGTTCTGTCTCTCCAGATGCTCCTCTAATTCTCATTGTCGATGACAATAAAACGGCGCGATCGCTGTTACGAGAAACCATGGAGGAAGAAGGATACCGAGTCGCCGAAGCGCGAGACGGAGAGCAGTGTTTGACGATTTATGCTCGCCTCCGCCCAGATATTGTCTTGCTCGATGCCATCATGCCTGTAATGGATGGCTTCACCTGTTGCCGTCAGCTCAAAACATTACCAGGAGGCGATCGCACCCCTCTATTGGTGATCACCGGACTAGATGACCAAGCTTCGGTTGATCAAGCTTTTGCCGCAGGAGCTACGGACTACATCACCAAACCGATCCATTGGGCCGTGTTGCGGCAAAGGGTGCGGCGGTTGCTTCAAGCCAGCAAAGCGATGGTAGAACTGCACCAACAAACCGAGTGGGAACACTTGATGGGAGTGATTTCGCAACGCATTCGGCAATCGCTCAATTTAGAAGATATTCTCAACACTACAGTTGTCGAGGTACGACAGTTTCTTCAAACCGATCGCGTCAGCGTTTATCGTTTTGAACCTGACTGGAGTGGCACGATCGCAGTCGAATCGGTTGGAAGCGAATGGCCCTCTGTGTTGGGCAAGAATACGAAAGACCCTTGCTTCGCCCTCACCTACATTACGCAGTACAAGCAGGGCCATGTGCGAGCAGTCGAGGATATTTACACCGCCGGGATTGCGCCTTGTCACATTAACTTGTTGGCTCAATTTAACGTCCGCGCCAACTTAGTCGTGCCGATCTTGCAGGGAGACCAACTGTGGGGACTACTCCTAGCTCATCACTGCTCTGGTCCTCGACGGTGGCAACCTTCCGAAATCAAGCTGGTGGAGCGACTCACGACCCAAGTGGCGATCGCGATTCAGCAATCAGAACTGTACCAACAGGTGCAACATCTCAACGCCGACTTAGAATGCCAAGTGCAGGAGCGCACGACTCAATTGCAGCGAGCGCTGGAGTATGAAGCAATGCTGAAACGGATTACCGATAAAGTTCGTGACAGCCTCGATGAGAGCCAAATCCTTGAAACGGCAATAGCAGAACTGGTTAATGTGTTGGGAGTTTCTTGCTGTGGTACCAGCCTTTATGGGGGAGAGCAGCTCTGCGCCAAGATTCCTCACGAGTACATGATGCCTAATACGGTAGGCTGCCGCTTAGTGCCAAAAGCAGTTGAATTTCCCGAAATTTATCAGCAACTTCACCAAGGACAGTATTCGCAGTTTTGCGAAATCACCCCAGCTTCCGGTCGAGGCCGCTTGGCGATGTTGGCTTGCCCAATTTTTGACGACCAAGGTGTAATTGGCGATTTGTGGCTGTTTAAGGAAAAGTATGCCGTTTTCAATGAATTAGAAATTCGCTTAGTACTTCAAGTAACAAATCAGTGTGCGATCGCCATCCGCCAAGCTCGGCTGTACCAATCTTCCCAAGCTCAAGTAGAAGCGCTCGAAAAGCTGAATCGCCTTAAGGATGAATTTCTCAGCACGGTTTCCCATGAGTTACGAACTCCAATGGCCAGTATGAAAATGGCAACTCACATGCTGGAATTATCCCTACAAAAAGAGCGCACTAAATACGCTTCGCAATCCCATCCTGAAGGGAGTAAAACCACTCGCTATCTACAAATTCTCAAAGATGAATGTGAGCGAGAAATTAATTTAATTGATGATTTGCTCGATCTGCAACGGCTGGATGCAGGCAACCAATCCTTAGAGTTAGGGGTAATTAATTTGTACAATTGGCTACCTGTAATCATTGAGCCTTTTGTAGAACAAGCAAACAATTTACAGCAAACACTCCAACTTCAGCTTCCCGATCAATTACCTTTTCTCATATCTGATGCCTCTCATTTGGAGCGAATTCTATCTGAGTTGCTCAGTAATGCTTGTAAATACACTCCTGCTCAGGAACATATCACTGTCTCAACTGTGGCTCAACCAGAAACTTTGCAGCTAACTGTAAGTAACTCTGGCGTAGAAATTCCACCCGACGAGCAAATTCGAATTTTTGACAAGTTCTACCGGATTCCTAGTTCTGACCCTTGGAAGCAACCAGGTACTGGATTGGGGTTATCTCTAGTACGTAAGCTGGTCACACATTTAGGTGGTTCAATTCAGGTGCAGAGTGATAAAAATTTAACTAATTTTATTGTTGAATTACCTCTTAATAGTCCTCTAGGACATTTTGACAATTAAAATTTTTCACAATTAGATCTCCATGTTCTTTAGTGGTTACGGGTTAGCTAATTTTCGGGAACTCTAACAAAGAATTTTAGAATTAGCTCGTATTCACAAGAAGAGTAGAAATTTATGACTACAGTTACAACAACATTTGTGCTGACAGACGAGATCAAAAAAGGTCTCGCAGACGGCACTTATGAAAGAGTAGGAGGCATGATTCGTGAAACACAGACAAAACGTACAGTTCAATGGTTGCGTGAAATTGTACCAAGCTCAATGCCTGGAATTCTCTCTGACATCGGTTCTGTTGCTAGCGTCCTTAATTTAGGAGTTTCGATCATTAATCTAGGTGTCTCAGTAATGGGATTCCAGATGGTGAGCGATCGCCTAAATCATGTCGAGAAACAGCTACAGCAAACCAAAGAAGTCCTCTTGAAATCTAATGAGCAATTAGCCGTCAAAATTAACCTGTCATTTTATGCAAATCTTCGTGCAGCGATAAGCTTGGCAGATTTTGCTTTTACAATGGCTGATCCTGATAATCGCAAAGTTTTTGCTGCTCAAGCAATTAATCGCTTCTTGGAAGCCAAGGAACATTACCTTGCATATGCCGATAGTGCAATCGAGTCTAGCAGCCGAGCTGCGGATAAGCATCTTCTAACATTATTTCTAGCCTGTATTGCTGAGGCACGTTGCCATTTAGAGCTAGGAGAGCCAACTACAGCATCTCTTTGCTTGCAAAAAGGCAATATAGTTCTTCGTCCTCGGCTTGAAAAATATATCAATATCCTGCTTACAACTAACCCTGCTGCTTACTTACATCCCTCCTTAAATGAAGAGATTGATTTATCAAGATTGACCCATGTTTATAAGTGGCTAAATCCAGAGCTAAACGAGAATTCTATATTTCAAGAGCAGCGCTCAAACTTTTTTAAGATTGCCCAAAGCAACGACCAGTGGGTACGCTCACTTCCAGATGCAGTCATAGAGTATACGCAGTTCAAGAACAACGGAGCCTTGATTTACTCCAAACTGCCTAAAGTGATGGAAAAAATGGAGGCAATGATTGAAACGTATCGTCGCTTTGAAGCGTATCAAAGTGAAGTACAGGCGATCGCTCAACTAGGCATCAGCTTTCAGGAATGGCTGCAACTCAAACCAGCAGAACCCCAACCTGAGGGAGCCAAACTGATGTATATCATGCTATCCGAATCGCTAAAACTCATTAGTGTAAATTAATACTAAGTCACTTTATTAGTCGTAACCTCATAATCAGCTAAAAAGTTCTCAGCATTCAGCACTAGTTCCATAATTACAGATTGGGTTGCAACTCAGTATAAGGTGATCACTTGGTATGAGTTTTCAAACGTAGAGGCAATTGCAGTCGTCAGATTAGCAGCCTGAAAATGCGTAGTGATCCCACAGGGTGCCCTTATTAGCTTAAAAGCTCACCTAACACAAGAGGATGTAGCCCTTGTATCACTAACATTCATACTGCCTTATAAATTCTCCGCTTAAGTTTAAAGATCGAATAAAAGATGGCGTTGACAGCTGGCAGACTTAACTAAATTGGAGGAATATTTACACAGCTCCGTAATAATACCGAATCTAGCTAGCTTAAAGTTATTTTAAGAACTGACTAGATTCGGTAATAACCCTCAATAATCCTCATCGTTTATTAGTTTCGCTGACCAACCAATTACCCCATTAGGAGTGCTTAAGTGGACACCGCGATCGCAGCGTTGCTGAGCGTGGCCTAACGTTGTAGTACCGAAAAACTAACCTATTCGATATCGTACCTTCGATGCATCACCCCACCTACTAGTCACGCTGGTGGACTAGTTGTGCTGACAACTAGAGCAAAGTCGTAATCAATGGAGCCAAGAAGTTGACCTGGCTGAAATAGCCCTGGAGATTTGATGAAATTAAGTGTCATTATTGCTTGTTTCAATGCAGCCAATACAATCGCTAAACAGTTAGACGCCTTGGCGCAACAGCAGTGGTCGGAGCCGTGGGAAGTAATCGTTGCGGACAATGGCTCCACCGACGCTTCACTGGAGATTGTACGTCAATATCAGAGTCGAATCCCCAACTTACGGATTGTCGATGCCTCCCACAAAGCGGGCGCAGGTCCTGCCCGTAATGCAGGGACGAGAGCAGCTCAAGGTGAAGCACTCGCTTTTTGTGATGCCGATGATGAGGTTGCACCAGGTTGGGTGGCAGCAATGGGGCAGGCGCTGGCTGAATATGACTTCGTGGGGTGTCGATTTGACCCCAATAAACTCAACGAGTCTTGGCTGGTGAGAGCCCACCCCTGTACTCAAGAAACTGAATTGCCCAAAAGCCGCTACATGCCGCATCTGCTGTTTACAGGCGGTGGAGGAATGGGAGTTAAGCGATCGCTGCACGAAGCTATGGGTGGCTTTGATGAGTCAGTTTTGCGGTTAGAAGACATCGATTATTGCTGGCGACTGCAACTATCCGGCGTAAAGCTACACTTCGTTCCTGATGCGGTACTCTACGTGCGTTACCGCCCAACCTTGACAGGTATGTATCGACAAGCAAGACAGTGGGCCGAGTCTGAGGTGCTGCTTTACAAAAAATACCAAGCGTTAGGGATGCACCCATTTTCTTGGAAGACGGGCTTAAAATCTTGGGGTCGCTTGCTCCAAGAAATGCCACAAGTCCGCTCGTTGGAAAGCCGCCGCCAATGGTGTTGGAGATTAGCGTGGCGGTGGGGCCGTCTCCAGGGAAGCATCAAGTACAAAGTTTGGGCGCTCTAAAAGTTTTGTCAGATTTGAGGGTGCAATATCTAATGTTATTAAGCAGATTTTTCCAGAAGTTACATCGCAAACGGGAATCTCTAAATTTCCGGTTCAAGCGAACCGTCTACGCTCCAGCTTTGTGGCGCTGGTTACTGGTTAACAGTCGGCCTATGCATCTGAGCCAGAAATCAGCGATTGTTTTTGCACCCCATCAAGATGATGAAAGTCTGGGATGTGGCGGCTTAATTGCCCTCAAACAAGAACAAAACATCCCGATTCAGGTTGTGTTTTTGACAGATGGCCGCTCCTCGCATCCAAAACATCCTTTTATTAAAGGAGAGGAGATGGTACGAATTCGCCAACAGGAGGCGATTGATGCCTTGCAAATCTTGAGTGTTCAGCCATCTCAAATCCACTTCTTGAGCCAACTAGATGGTCATCTGCCCAAATTATCGAGTAGTGAGCGCCAGCAAATGCTCGCCCAGCTAGTTCAGCTATTGCAGACCATCAGGCCCGAAGAAGTATATGTCCCCTATCGAAAAGATGTGAACGCCGACCACATAGCGGCCTATGAGCTGATTCACACAGCTCTTCTGGCTTCTAGAATCCCAGCGGAGTTAATTCAATATCCAGTCTGGTCTCTGTGGAAACCTTGGGTCTGGGACTTTAGCACACCGGAGCTAAAAAATGCTTACCGTTTGCCAATTATCGCTATGCGCGATCGCAAACGGCAGGCTCTAGAGGTGTATCGCTCACAATATCAACCATTGCCACCCGAAACAAAACCCCTGCTGCCTCCAGGCTTTCTCGATCGCTTTCTGTCTCCCTACGAAATCTTCTTCCGACCAGAAGCGAATCAGAAATAGAGTTAACTTACAACCCTTCAGCATTAAGGCATCCACTCCAAAGAAACTCCCACACGGCTATCTTTAGCAAAGCGGGAGTTTTGCTTTTGGATATCCGTAGACAAGCGTAGATTGTTCGTCACTGCGTAGCCAGCCGACAGCGTCGTTAGCCCTACTTCCTTATCGGAACCAGGAGACACCCAACTTTGGGTTAGGGAGACATCAGCAGCCCCAGTACGAGACATCACCAATAAAACCCGCACCCCGACATTCACTCCATCCGTTGAGTACTGCTCGGTTTCTAAATGACGGTAGCCCACCACAGGCGCAACATTGACATAGCTACCCAAAGGCCGCACATAATAGCGCACATCTCCGCCATAAGCTTCGCGATCGCCATTAAACGCAGCTTGATATTCCCCACTCACCGTTAAGCCACTTCGCCCTAAAAAAATATCCTCCACACCCACATTCCAACCGCCAGCGTGATCTGTGGAAGGGAACTGAGAGTAGCCTGCCCGAACTCGCGTCCGAAAACTCGGATCATGTTTAATTTCTGACAACACATTGGGCACCTCGCGTAACCAACGCTGCAACACCGGACTTTCTTCAATGACCTCTGGCTTTAAATCCAAGTCACTCGCAGCCTGAGACACCTCAGGGGATTGGGTGTTAGGCCCAGGAGCTTCCTGAGCCACAGCCCAATTATTCCCACTAAAAAGCCCGATCAGTAAGCTGGCAAACAGTCCCAAGCGGAGGGGCGATCGCAGCCATTGCCAATAAATGATTTGTCTCTCCATGCAAGCAATTGATGGGTGAAGAATCAAGCAGGTTCCCATAAAAAAACGGTTCTGCATTCAACAGAACCGCCAGCATTCGGAGCCAATCTGAAACGTTAGCGTACAGTGCCTTCTAAAGCCACCATATCAATCGGCTTCATCAGGTACAACCGCAGCATTTGCCAAGCGATCGAACCGATGTGTGGTAGCTTCTGGAAGAACTTCACGGCTTTGGGCTGGTTAGACTCAATGACCTTGTTCAGCTTCAGAAATGCCTCAGCCGCCTTATCCATCCGAGCCACGAATTTAGGATTTTCTACATCCAAAATTACGGGGAAAACGCGACCCGCAGTTTCGTTGGTTTTGTTGATCACATGCAGATCATAATCTCTAGCATTCAGGCCCAGAGAAGCGTAGAAACCAGAGCGCTGAAGGTCGTTGAGGTACATGGTGGCAAAAACGGAGAGCAAGAAGAAGCGACTCCAGAGTTTTGCTTTCCAATCGTTGAGGAACTGGGGCTGAGCCTTCATGATGGCGTCAAAGAAGTCACCATGACGGTTCTCATCTTGGCACCAGTTATCAAAGAATCGGAAAATGGGGTAGATGCGATTCTCAGGGTGCGACTCTAGGTGACGGAAGATTGTGATGTACCGCCAGTAGCCAATCTTTTCAGAGAGGTAAGTCGCGTAGAAGATAAACTTCGGCTTAAAGAAAGTGTAGCTGCGGCTCTTGGTCAAGAAACCCAAGTCGAGCGACATGTTGAAGTCGGTCATCGCCTTGTTGAGGAAACCAGCGTGACGCGCCTCATCCCGCGACATCAGCGAGAAGCACTCTGCTAGCAAGGGGTTCTTGTCTTTCAGCTTGCGGGCTAGTTCTTTGTAGAGCAGGAAGCCAGAGAACTCAGCGGTGCAAGAGCGCTCTAGAAACTCAATAAATAGCTGACGGGTTTCGCCATCAATGTGATCCCAAGATTGCTCAAACTCAGCATCCCGCACAAAATGGTGGCGATTGTAGTCAGCCCGAAATTCTTCCAGGATGGCTCTCAACTCGTCCTCGTTGGGAGAGATGTCCATCTTTGCCATCTCATCAAAGTCGGTGGTGTAGAACCGAGGAGTGAGAATGGTTTCCTTCGCGGGGACTTTGATTCCTGGCTTCAGTTCTTCAAAACCAGGTTTCTTGAGGGAATCTACCATAGGTGTTTCTGCTCTTTTATGATTCTGTGCCTCAGGTCTAGAGCCATGAAAGCAATACAGAGGAAGCCAAGACGTAAATGCGGCATTTTCTATGCACTTTAGTTTACAAGGTCTGGGAGGTTGAAGCGAGGCGATCGTGTTAAGAGTTGCAACATCGCGTCAACTTCTGTGAGTCTTGGTAAAGACAGGTGCGATCGCAATAATCCAAGCGGTTGGTATCTACGTTCCCCGCCTCTATTCTAATTTCAGGGAAGCCATATCAATGACAAAGCGGTATTTCACATCAGACTTGAGCAGGCGATCGTAAGCTTCGTTGACCTTTTGGATAGGGACAACTTCAACATCAGAGGTAATGTTGTGCTGACCGCAGAAATCGAGCATTTCCTGGGTTTCTGGGATGCCGCCGATCATAGAGCCAGAAAGACTGCGGCGACCCACGAGAAGGCTGAATGCCGCGATATCCAGCGGCTTCTCTGGTGCACCAACTAGGGTAATGTTACCGTCGAGGCGGAGCAGGTTGAGATAGGCGTTGATGTCATGTTTGGCGGAGACGGTATCGAGAATGAAATCGAAGCTGTCCTCGTGCTTCTTCATCTCGTCAGCATTACGGGAAACGACCACTTCATCAGCACCGAGGCGAAGCGCGTCTTCCGTCTTGTCAGGCGAGGTGGTAAAGACAACAACGTGAGCACCGAACGCATGGGCGAATTTCACACCCATGTGTCCCAGCCCGCCCAGACCAACCACGCCAACCTTCTTGCCCTCGGTAACACCCCAGTGGCGCAGGGGTGAATAGGTTGTAATCCCGGCGCAAAGCAGCGGCGCGACTCCAGCCAGATCGAGGTTCTCTGGAACTCGCAGAACGAAGCGTTCATCAGCGACAATGCTATCGGAGTAGCCACCGTAGGTAACTGGAGCAGTCTTGTGCTTGTCCGGGGAGTTGTAGGTGAAGATGACATTGTGACAAAACTGCTGAAAGCCAGCTTGGCAGCGAGGACAGGTCAAATCCGAATCAACCATGCAGCCGATCGCAGCCAGATCGCCCGGTTTGTACTTAGTCACTGCTGAGCCAACCTGAGTTACACGACCGACGATCTCATGACCCGGGACAATCGGGTAGGTAGTGGACATAAAGTCGCTCCACTCGTCACGTACTGAATGAACATCAGAGTGACAGATGCCGCAAAACAAGATTTCGATCTGTACATCGTGTTCAGTTGGATTGCGTCGCTTGATCTGGGTAGAGGTCAGTGGTGATGTTGCACTGGCTGCCGCATACGCTTTCGTGTTGTAAATCAATGAATGCTCCTATGGTTTACGTTTGGCACTGCTAATGCTCATTGCTGACCTGTTCCATCCAGTCCCCTGCCTTCGAGTTCTGAATGGCGATATGGGGCATGGCTGTTGTGGCTATAGCTCCGTGCCAGTGTTTCACACCTAGCGAATCCAGACGACATCCTCAGGTTTGATCTCTTGGCTTAGTCCGCCTCATTGCTGAAGCCAACCAGACTCAGTCTTAAGAAGCGGTACGTACTCTGCACTTCACACTCTACGGCCACAAAGCTTTCTCTAGCCAAAGTTGTCGTCCACCATGCCACAGCGATCGCTCAGCTACTAGCCCTAACTGTTGATAAAGGGCGATCGCAGTCTCTAAAGATTCATAACAGAAAGCGCAAACCGCTTGGAAAGTAATGAATGCCTAGAAATTAGGTTTTGTGAGCAAGTACACCAAGGTGTGGTTGTCTCACTGGCTCAGTTGTGTTATTTCCTAGGTCTTTGCATGGTGTTAGTGAACGTGAAAAAGTTAGGAATCGTTGCGGCTGCCTTGGGAATGAGCTTCATTGCTATTGCCGCTGATGCCGCGCCTGTCAAGCTTCAACTGCGATTACAAAAAGGCGATCGCTACAGCATTCAAATGGCTACGGATCAAGCGATCAATCAAAGTATCTTGGGCCGCCCGCAGAATACGAATCAGGTTGTGAGGATTGGCTATTTATTTGATGTTATAGATGTAGCCGCCGACGGGACAAGCACCGTGAAAATGACTTACAAGTCAGTGCAATTTAAGCAAAGTGGCCCCAACGGTGCGATCGCTTATGATTCCACTCGTCCAGCACCGGGGACCAATCCTTTAACTGCTAGCTTGAGCACTTTAGTCGGGCAAAGTATTTCAGCCAAGATTACACCCGCTGGTACGGTCAGAGAGGTGCAGGGAATTGATCAGCTGATTGCTCGGATGATTTCAGGCATGAAGATTCCCAATAATGCGGTTAAAGCTCAAATTGAAAACACTCTGAGATCTCAGTTTGGTGAGGAAATGTTCAAGGAATTGTTCAGCCAATCCCTCGATATTTATCCAACTCAGCCGATTAATGTTGGAGATTCATGGAGCAAAAAAATGACGCTTTCAAAAGGATTTCCAATGACTGTGGAAACAACCTACACTTTGAAAGCAGTGAAAAACAATATTGCTACGGTAGATATCTCTTCCCAGGTCAAGCCAAGCCCTAATGCTCCTGCCTTGCAAATCTCAGGTGCATCCCTGAAGCAAAATCTGGCTGGAACTCAAAAAGGAAGCATGCAAATTCAGCTGAATACAGGCATGGTGACTCAAAGCCAAGTGAATCAGGATATTTCTGGAAAGTTCCAAGTCCAAGGCTTGCCAGGTGCTTCTCAAGCTATGTCTTGGCCTGTTTCCGTTAAAGGCACTGTGTCAATTGAGCAGACCCTGATTAGATAGCTTGGTTCATTTAGAAGGACAGCTAAATTCCAAAGCAAGGTGAAGGAGGGATCGCCTTCTAGCTCCAAACCGCTAAGCCGCGATCGCTCCTCTCAACCAATCTATTTTTGTTCTTTTTGTTCTGGTTTTTTCCGGCACTCCTGTCTATCTCGTCTATCTTTTTTCTCGTTCTCTTTTTCGCATTGTTTGCGCTCTGCGATTAGTTGTTTGACTCTAGCTTTCACGGCGTTGTGTCGTGTGACTCCCTCGTAGGCGTAGCGGTTATAGCCGTTCTCTTGAATCAGCGTTTCCAGATATTCCACCCGTTCGTTGGTAATGGGGTGCGAGGAGAGCCAACTGAAAGGCATTCTGTCTTTGTCTTCTTTGTCTAGCGTCACCATTAAGTTGCGTAGCCCATCGGCTGCATAACCTGTCGAAGCTAAAATCCGGGTGCCGACAATATCGGCTTGCCGCTCCATGTCTCGGCTATAGTCGAGCACAGCCAAATTGCCGATCGTGCCACCAAACGGGAAGAACTGTGTGGCACTGGAAATCAGATTTCCTTGAGCGACTAACTGAAAGCCATGAGATAGAACCGAATGGGATAACTCATGGGCCAAAAGTCCAGCAAGTTCTGCCTCGGAGTTAGTTTTAGCGATCGCTCCTGCATTGAGAAATACCTTGCCACCGGGCAGGGCAAAGGCATTGAGGCGATCGTCCATAATCACATGAAACTCGTACTTGAAATCTCGTCCTGCAACTGTAGCGATGCGACGACCGATCTCATTGACATAATCCACCACTAGCGGATCATCGATCAGTTCCAACTCTTCTTTGGCATCCTTCGCCACACTCTCGCCGATCGCTGCTTCTCCTCGCATCAACATGGCTGTGGTTTGTACCGCCGATAGAGGGCTAAAAGGATTGCCAGTCAGCACAAGACCTGCCACCCCAGTAATCGCATTGGCGATCGCATTCCCTCTTAGCTCTCGCCGCATGTGGACTCGGAAACGCTCCAGATTCTCCTCAGCCAGTTTGGCGAATTCGGGCGCGGCTGGGTCGTTGGGATTGAGCAAAGCAAATTGACGAGCCGCGATCGAAGCGTCGAGCCATTGTTCGGTTTCGGCCAAAAGCTCGATCTTGGCTTTCAGCAAATCTGGTTGGTTGGGATAAAAGGCGGTCGCTCGTTCCAGAACAGTTAGCGCCTCTGGGGTACGCTGGTCATCTTTAAGCGCTTGGGCGAGTCGCAAGTGTCCGGGCACAAATTGGGGGTGCTGTTCTACCAGCATACTGAGCGGCACGAAGATTCGAGTCTTGAGGTTCTGGGCCATCCCAGCTTCCGACTCACGCCAGTAAACTCGCCCCGCCGGAGACAATTGAGCTGGGTCTAGAATTGGCTCTGGTCGCTGCTTGGCTTCTGTCGCGGCCACTTCTTTGGCAAATGGTGTTTTGGCTTCTCGATAGAGTTTTTCCGCAGCAGGAAACTGACCACCTAAGTAAAGTTGGTCTGCCTCAATCAGCTTTTGTTGTCGCGCTTGTTCTTCAGGGGTAGGGGGTTTCTCAGCTTTCTCTGAGTCAGAATCGCTCGGCTCAGTCTCGCTTGCCTCATCAGTTTTTGGCTCTGACTCCAGCTCTGGTTTTGACTCTGGTTCTACGGAATTATCAGAATTGCTAGTCTTGGGGGGTGATTCCGCTGGGTCTGATGTGGGTGGTTCTGCCTGAGCGGGTTCTGCTGATATTCGCGATGCTGCCGTAGATGGCTCAGGGGTGTTTGGGTTGGCTGGAGTTGAGGATGGCTCGGCAGTGTTGGGGGTGGCGATCGCAGGATCAGAAATGGAGGTGTCTGCCGTTGTAGGGATAGGAACAGCATCTACCACCACATTTTCAGCGATCGCAGGCGACTCCACGGGAACCACCAGCCGATCAGAAACTAAATCAGAAACTTCAAAGGTGGCATTTTCGACAGTAGTAGCAGGCGATCGCGTTGTTGAGGAGGATGAATCGATTACTTCTGCGATCGCAGCCGTTGGTACGACAGGCAACATCAACAAGCTCAACAGCAACACTTGTCGGCGCATCCGACTTTGACCTTTAGCACCTTGATCTCTAGCACCTTTGAGCGATCGCCCAGATCTAGCCACCATGACAACCCCCAACGCTTTGATTAAAGTTTGTGATTCATTCACTATGCTTATTGTGCCAAGTCTAACCGCGACAACCTAGCGATCGCCTCATTTCCTTCACGGCTGCCTTTTTCCGCACAGCTGCCGCTGACTCCTCAGCAAAATATCTATGATTGAACAGAAACCTTAACTTGCCAGTGATATGAACAAGGTCGGAACTTCCTACCTGCTTTGGCTAGGTTGCTTATTTGGGATATCTGGACTACATCGTCTTTACAACGGCAAAATTGCCACAGGCTTATTCTGGATGATGACCTGGGGCCTTTTTGGCGTAGGCCAATTTATTGATCTATTTCTAGTTCCAGACATGGTAGAGGAGCACAACCTTAAATACCGTGCTCGTCTAGGTATGTCGCCTACTGGAGTCCCACTGAGCCAACCTGCTGTCGCAGCTACAGTTCTGAAGCCTAGCCGAGAACAGCTCATGATCAGGCTTTTAGAAGCTGCTGCCGCCAGAGGAGGCAAACTGTCTGTAACGCAAGGGGTGATGGCAACGGGTCTTGGCTTTGCCGAAGTTGAGGCGGTTCTCCAAGAAATGGTAAGAACCGGATATGTTGGCATTGACAACGATCCCGTTACCGGAGTCATCACCTACGATTTCAAAGAACTATAAGCCAGAGGTTAGTTTCGCACCAACCACTTCTGAGCATTCAGCCGTTGGACTGCACCAAGAAGCAATAGATCCAACGTCACCTTCCGCTCATCAATCAAGAACGGCTCCAGGGTACTAGCTTTGTGACCCGTGTCTGAAAAAGAGAAGCCACGCTGACCTTGAATATCGTCCTTAAAGAAGTAGATATTGAACTGTCGTCGTCCGCCTTCCCAGCGGCCCACGATCTGCCAGCAATCTGGGGCATCAGTCAAACCAGAAACTTGCACTTTCTGGTTAACAAAGCTTAGATCCAGGTTTTGCAATCCCTGCTTTTCGAGAGCTGTCTTGAGCGCAGGCAGGTAGTATTGCTCGACAAACTCAGCAAATGGCTTGTCTTCAACAGCGGGTGCTTTTTCTTTCTTGGCTTTGGCAGCAGGAGCAGCATCGTCTCCTTTGGCTTTAGCGGCACCTGCTTTTTTGGCTGCGGCTTTCTCGGTGGAGCCAGGGCCAGGATCAGCTTTGGCTGATTTTGCTGGCTTATCTACTGCTGTTTGCGAATCAACGTCTGGACGCGAGGCTTCAGTAGTGGGTTTTTCTCCAGCCGCATTAGGGTTCACATCAGGGTTGGCTGTTGCTGGATCGGGAGCATTGGCCGAGGGAATATCCGTTGCAACCGCTTCATCGGTGCTGGGCGCATTTTCTTCCGCAACGTCTGGGGCTTGTTGGTCAACCGTGCTAGGAGCGACTTCTCCAGCGTCATTGTGATTGGTGGGTTCTGCCATTACTTCGTCAGTCCTTCACTTAGATCTCAGCAACCGCTCGTTCAATTAAGCGACGAGCCAGGGTTTGCACCCCTGTGTGTTCATAATAATTCGTTGTCATATCCAAGAACGCGCCGAGATAGTCTAACTTGTCATTGGAAATTTCAATGAAGTTTTGCAGTTGACTCACGACGGTCTCAGGAGTTAGGTTACGCGAGGTCACAAAGTTGCTCATCCAGCCTTGGGTGGAAGCAAAACTTTCGTTAATAAAGCCGAGTTGCCCAGCGGGATTGCCCCCTGGAATTAAGCCACCAATTTGCTTAAATACGGGATGCTGGGTTAGTTCACCTGGATTGAGTTGGCTCAGAGCAGACTGGGTTTTCAAAATGAAGTCTGGTCCTAAAGGAATCAAACCATCGAAGCAAACTAGCGCAGCCATCCGCATTAAGGATTCACCACTGTAATCACCCAAAGACGCCACGAAATCACCAATGCTGTCGCCGGGAATGCCGTTGATCTGGCAAAAAGCGACTAATTCAGTCACCAGCTTCAAGCTCAAGTCGATAGTTTGCGCTTTGTCGGCTTTGGGAGTGACGCGATCGAGGAAGGAGAGAAACGAAACTCGTTCGCCGATCTTGTTGGCCAGTGCTGCTGCACCCAGCGCTCCCCCCGCACTATTCACCGTTTGGTAAAGCCACATGGCTCGTTGATAACCTTGGGAGGGGTCGTTATAAAGCTGAATTGCCCGCTCGCCCACTTGTTGAATTACTCCCTCATCTGTTTCCCCCGTGATGGTGCGAATGGTGTTGTCAAAGCCAACCAAGTTCTGCCATTGTCCAGGCACCACAAAGTCTAGGGCTTTGAGGGCATAGACGGTCATGTTATTAGTGGGTAGCTGATCGACTAATTCAAAGATGGGTTTAGCCTGACTCATATCAAAGACTCCTTATTGCTGCGTTTATTAGCCAATGGGTGAGATTTACCCTGATTTTGATGGTTCCCGTTTACTCAAACAGGCTTTAGCTCCGATTTCCGGAGTGATAGTACTTCTGAGGCAGTGCTATTATCTTTTTTGAGCAGTCGTCGGTAAGCTTCTTAACCCGTCAAGATCGAATCTTTGCAACCATGCTTCGCGATCGCTCTTGGTAAAACCTGGATCACGAGAGAGCACTTTGACTTGATAGCGATCGCCCACTAAAACGCTGGTTGCAGTCGTGCCTGTTTCAACGGCTGGATAGCCCGCAATGGTCCTGCTGCTTTGTTGATATTTAGCTGCAGCACTAGGATTACTAGCGGTGTCTGAGATCGCCAGCATTGCTACGTCTTTGCCACCTTGCTTCAGTTTGGCTTCCGCAAAACCTGCTTTTTCTTGGGTGTAGACGCGGTCAAAGCCTGCCCCTGGTTGCGGGAAGAATTTATTGAATTGACCCCCGGAAGTAGGCTTAGCAGCAGTTGTAGTCTTGGTTCCAGTAGATGGCTGCTTCTGAGTCGTTTCTTGCTGCACCTGATCCCAGCGGGAAGGCTCTTCGGGGGCGCAAGCTGTGGTGAGCAACAACAGAGACAAACACAGCCCTGCTAAAATCTGTCGCGTGCGAGGAAAAATCATTGCTAACTCCTGCCATAAAAGGGTTTTAAGGACGCATTCATCCCTATTATGGCGATCGCGTTTGGCTTATTGGAAAACTACAGAGTTTTTGCGAGTTTGGGTGTATTAGTCGGGAAGATACGTAAAGCCTGATCTGGTACCGACAATTGCACATGGGTACCAATTGGTAGATTAATTGCAGTGGTAGTACGAGCGTGTAATTCCTTTCCAGAAGGGGTGCTGAGGCAGTAACAGTACTCTCGACCTAAAAAGTGGCGATCGCGAATCACCACGGCTGCTTCAGGGTCAGCTTCGAGCAATAGATCTTCTTGACGCACCATTAAGTCGCCGCTTTCGCTCTCGAGCCATTCATCAGGTGGCAGCTTAAAATCGCCCACTTCGGTCTGCCAAAGCTGTCCTTGTTGCCGTGCGGCAATAAAGTTGGCTTGGGTAACAAATTCCGCTACAAAGCGAGAAGCGGGATGATGGTAAACCTCCTCTGGTGTGCCGAGCTGCTCCAAATGCCCTTGCTGCATCACCGCGACTTGGTCTGAGATGGCTAACGCCTCTTCCTGGTCATGGGTGACGAACACGCCAGAGATTCCCGCTGATTTCAGCACTTCGCGGATTTCCTCGCGCAGGCGTAAGCGGACTTGCACATCTAGATTACTCAGCGGCTCGTCGAGCAAAATTAAGGCAGGACGGGGAGCCAAGGCCCGCGCCAAAGCCACTCGCTGCTGCTGGCCGCCAGAAAGTTCGTAGGGATAGCGGTTTTCTAGTCCTTGCAATCTGACTTGGGCAATCGCCTCAGCAGTTTTAGCCTTGATTTGCGCCGAGTCTGCGACTTTCTGCAACCCAAAAGCCACATTTTGTGCCACGGTCAGGTGCGGGAACAAGGCAAAATCTTGAAACACCATGCCGACCGATCGCTGCTCTGGGGGTATCCAGGTGCCTGGGCTAGCTACGGTTCTGCCTGCAAGAGCGATCGCTCCTGCCTGCAACGGTTCAAAACCAGCGATCATCCGCAGTAGCGTGGTTTTACCACAACCCGAAGGCCCCAAAAGCGCCAGTAAATCTCCTTGAGCCAGGGTCAGGCTCACGTCCTCTACGGCGGCAGTAGAGCTGGTAGGAAATTGTTTAGTAACGCGGTCAAGTTGCAGAATCACGGGTCGGGTCATGGTCGAGCTAGGCAGAGGAAACATAGATACAGAGCAAACTTAGCGGTGAGCTGTCCTCGCATGGTCTTGCGCCAGAACAAATAAGGTGGAGCCAGCAGACACCAAGAGCATCGCTAGGGAAGCTGCTGCTGCCTCGGCAAAGGAAACATTCTCTGTGGCTTGCCAGATCTGCGTGGCTAATGTCTTAAAGCCAATCGGGGCCAGCAGAAGTGTCGCAGGCAATTCCTTAATTGCAGTTAAAAACACCAACACCGTTCCACTGAGAATGCCCGGACGCACCAGCGGCAGCGTAATTTCTCTCAAGGTTTGCCAGGGGGTGCGACCTAAACTTCTGGCTGACTCTTCCACCTGAGGATTCACTTGCAGTAGCGAACTCCGGACAGTACCGACCGTTTGCGGCAGAAACAAAATCAGATAGGCAAACACCAACAGCGGCAGAGTTTGGTAAATCCAGGGCAAGTAGTTAGCGCCAAAAAAGACCAAAGACAAAGCCACAACAATCCCTGGCAAGCCAAAGCCAATGTAGGAACAACGCTCGATTGCAGTGGTAATTCGTCCCGGAAATCGCACCGACAACACAGCGACAGGCAGAGCAAACAAAATCGCTGCGATCGCTGCCAATCCTGCCGCTGAAATGGAATTGAGGGCCAGGTGCAGCAGATCGGTTAGAGCCAGCATCTCTACTTCAGCCAGCCAGCCCCGCACTAGCCAAAAGATCGTCATGGCAAACGGCAGCACCAAACTCAGCGCTACGATCGCGGCACAAAATAGGAGTGCGGGCCATCTCCACAGCCCTAGCTTGACCAGTTGAGGCGATCGTCTAACCGCAGCGGCTCGGCTGTAGTACTTCGCGCGCGATCGGACTCGGTACTCTAACCACAGAATCGACAGTACCAACCCCACCAGCACCAGCGCCAGCACCGAAGCTGAAGTACGGTCAAAACTGGACTTGTACTGCAAAAAAATTACGCGAGTAAAGGCATCAAACCGCATCAGCGACGGCGTACCAAAATCGCGCAAAGCATACAAAGCGACGAGCAACCCACCTGCCACGATGGAGGGGCGCAGTTGTGGCAGCGTCACTTGCCAGAAAGTGGCCCAAGGGCTACGTCCTAAACTCCGCGCCACTTCTTCTAGGGCGGGATCAATCCCTTGCAAGCCAGCCCGCACGCTCAGTAGCAAGTAAGGATAGGTAAACAGAGTCAGCGCTAACAGGGTTCCGGGCCAGCCATAAATCGAAGGTAGTTCCTGAACGCCCAAAGGTTCCAGCAACAACTGCAAGCCACTCCCCCTAGGCCCAAAAGTTGCTAGCAGCGTAAAGCTACCCACATAACTGGGAATCGCCAATGGCAAAGTGGCTGCGATCAACCACCATCGTCGTCCTGGTAAGTTAGTCCGCAGCGTTAAAAAAGCGATGGGAATGGCAATCAACGCCGATAGCAAAGTCACAGCCGCCGCCATTCCCGCACTATTTAGCAGCACAGTGAGTGTCCGGGGCCGAGACAAGAGCGTCCAAATTTGCTCTGCCCCGATCCCCGAAGTCCGAAACACCAGATAGGCCAAAGGTAAGGCGATCGCGCTCGCGACCATTGCCCCAGCCAAAGTCAAGAACAAAGGTGGCCCGGAAGCCCTCTGCGATCGCCACATCCATCCCTGTAAGAGACGGTGCAGCCCCTTGGAAACCTGCATTCCCTCTAGATCACTCCAGTTGATTGCAGCAGTTTCAAGGTCGCATCCAAGTCACTCAAGCTAGCCAGGTCAATTTTTGGAGTCTGCACCTGATCTAAACTCTTGAGATTACTACTTGCTACCTTGACTCCATCGGCTAGAGGATATTCGCGAGTCTCGGTCGCAAAGTAGTTTTGCGCTTCGTTATCTAACAAGAAGGCAACGAACTTCTGGGCCAGTTCTGGACGCTTGGCACTGTCTAGAATTGCAACGCCCGCAACATTCACCATAGAACCCGCATCACCTGTGAAGTGATGCTCTACAGGAGCACTGGGGTTCTCCACTTTAACGCGCTCTAGATAGTAGTGGTTCACCAAACCTAAAGCGATTTCACCGCGAGACAGGGCTTCCACGATGGGCACATTCTTGGGATAAACCTTGGGTTCATTGGCTTTCATGCCTTCCAGCCATTGCTTCGCCTTCTCTTCCCCTTCTGTAACCCGCAGAGCGGTAACAAAGGCTTGGAACGAACCGTTCGTCGGTGCCCAACCAATTTTGCCCTTCCATTTCGGATCAGTGAGGTCAAAAATCGACTGCGGCAACTCTTCCGCTTTCACCAAATTAGTGTTGTAGTCTACTGTACGAGCGCGTCCTGTGACTCCTACCCATTGCCCAGTCGGGGAGTGAAAGCGATCGTCGACCTTGGCGAGCACAGCATCTGGTAACTTGGTAGTGCGATTGGCTTTTTGTAGCGCCCCCAAAGCTCCTGGATCTTGAGCAAAGAAAACATCCGCCGGACTATTCTTTTGCTCTTCTAAAACTGCGGCCACTAATTCAGCCGTATCGCCATAGCGAACTTGAACTTTAGTACCTGTTTCAGCTTCAAACTTTTTAATTAATTCCCCGACGAGTTTTTCATCTCGACCGCAGTACACTACGAGTTCTTCACCTGTGCCGCTGCTAGCCGCAGTGGTGGCACTCGGAGAGTTAGCAGGAGAGGTTTGAGCATTGGGTGTGGAGGAGTTATTAGAACAAGCGATCGCAACTCCTCCAGTTGTCACCGCCAACCCCAACAGGGACAATAATTTACGACGTTTCACAGAGTTCTCCGTACAAGTTGTAGAATCACTTAATCAAAAAAACTGTCAATAAAAGCAGGAAACGGCTTTTATATTCATCTAACCAGAAAGGGTGCCAATCCATGTGGGTGAATCAGTATGTGACAGTGGAACATCGCGATCGCCCTAGTCAATATTAATGCAAGTAATTCTCAATTCAAAATCAGAGAAGCATCATGAGTTGCAATCAGAAATCTTGATCTGCTGATTTAGCCCTGCCTCTACCCCAAAGTTTGCTGACAATCCTCCGGAAAAGTGCTTAAAACGATCAGCAACTCCTAGAAGAAACCTTCTACAATGAGTGGGATTTACGAACCATGAACGCTTTAGCAAGACTATGCCTCGTCGCGATGACCTCCGCAAGATTTTGTTGATTGGCTCTGGCCCGATTGTGATTGGGCAAGCTAGTGAGTTTGACTACTCAGGAACTCAGGCTTGTAAGGCACTGCGAGATGAAGGCTACGAGGTGGTGCTGGTCAACTCCAACCCAGCCACAATCATGACGGACCCAGACACGGCCGATCGCACCTATATCGAACCACTCACCCCTGAGCTACTAGAGAAAATCATTGCTAAGGAGCGACCCGATGCCTTGCTACCCACGATGGGAGGGCAAACGGCACTGAACTTAGCCGTTACGTTAGCTAAGAACGGTGTTCTAGAGAAGTACGGCGTAGAGTTGATCGGGGCTAAGTTACCTGCGATCGAAAAGGCAGAAGATCGCAAACTCTTTAAAGCAGCGATGGAGAAGATTGGGGTCAGCGTTTGCCCTTCTGGCCTCGCAGAGAACATGACAGAAGCCAAGCAAATCGCGATTCAAATTGGCTCCTATCCATTAATTATTCGTCCCGCTTTCACCCTAGGGGGATCAGGCGGTGGTATTGCCTACAACCAAGAAGAATTCGAGGAGATTTCTCAATCTGGGTTAGATGCCAGCCCTGTCTCTCAAATTCTGATCGAACAATCACTCTTGGGGTGGAAAGAGTACGAGCTAGAAGTGATGCGCGATCTAGCCGATAACGTGGTAATTATCTGCTCCATCGAAAATATTGATCCGATGGGCATCCACACAGGCGACTCGATCACCGTTGCTCCTGCCCAAACTTTAACCGACAAAGAATATCAACGACTGCGGGATGCTTCGATCAAAATCATCCGCGAAATTGGGGTAGAGACGGGTGGATCCAACATCCAGTTCGCCATCCATCCCGAAACAGGCGACTTGGTGGTGATCGAAATGAACCCCCGCGTCTCTCGTAGCTCCGCTCTTGCTTCCAAAGCGACAGGATTCGCGATCGCCAAAATTGCTGCTAAGTTAGCCGTTGGTTACACCTTGGATGAAATCCCCAACGACATCACCAAAAAAACTCCCGCTAGCTTTGAGCCGACGATCGATTATGTCGTCACCAAAATTCCTCGCTTTGCCTTCGAGAAGTTTCCCGGTTCTACTCCTGTCCTCACCACCCAAATGAAGTCTGTGGGTGAGGCAATGGCGATCGGTCGTACCTTCCAAGAGTCTTTCCAAAAAGCACTGCGATCACTAGAAACTGGAAGGGCTGGCTGGGGCTGCGATCGCGCCGAAAAGCTACCTAGCTTAGAGCATATCCGCGCTTCTCTCCGCACTCCCAACCCCGATCGCATCTTTACGGTGCGTCATGCGTTTCAAATGGGCATGACTGTCGCCGAAGTTTACGAGCTAACTGGCATCGATCCCTGGTTCCTCGACAAACTTCAAGAACTGCTAGAAGTAGCCAAGGCGATGAAGCGCAAGTCACTGCAAGAGTTCAGCAAAGAAGAACTTTATGCAGTCAAGCAGCAAGGGTTTAGCGATCGCCAAATTGCCTACGCTACTAAAACCACCGAAGACGAAGTTCGAGCCTATCGTAAGAACCTGGGCATCATTCCGGTCTACAAAACCGTTGATACCTGCGCCGCTGAATTTGAGGCTTACACACCTTACTATTACTCGACCTACGAAGAGGAAACGGAGGTTCTTCCTTCTGATAAACCGAAAGTGATGATTTTGGGCAGTGGTCCTAACCGGATCGGTCAGGGAATCGAGTTCGACTACTGTTGTTGCCATGCCTCCTTTGCTCTAGCCAAAGAAGGGTTTGAGACGATCATGGTTAACTCCAACCCCGAAACCGTTTCCACCGACTACGACACCAGCGATCGCCTCTACTTTGAACCCCTGACCAAAGAAGACGTGATCAACATCATCGAGGCAGAGAATCCCGTCGGCATCATCATCCAGTTCGGTGGTCAAACGCCACTAAAGCTAGCTGTTCCCCTTCAGGAATATTTGAAGCAGCGGCAGGATGCGAGTGATACAGCCAATTCAGAGTCCATCCCTAAAATTTGGGGCACCTCCCCCGACTCCATCGACGTGGCTGAAGATCGGGAGCGCTTCGAGAAAATTCTCCGCGAACTGGATATTCATCAACCACCCAACGGTCTGGCTCGCAGCTACGATGAAGCCCTGTCCGTTGCCCGTCAAATCGATTACCCCGTCGTCGTGCGTCCGAGTTACGTGCTGGGCGGTCGAGCAATGGAGATTGTTTACTCCGATGCTGATCTAGAGCGCTACATGACCTATGCCGTTCAGGTCGAACCTGATCACCCCATCTTGATCGATAAGTTCTTAGAGAATGCGATCGAAATAGATGTGGATGCGATCGCCGACCAAACCGGACAAGTGGTAATTGGCGGCATCATGGAGCACATTGAGCAAGCGGGCATTCATTCCGGCGACTCTGCTTGTTCTCTGCCCACTACTTCCCTCACTCCCGCAGCCCTCGACACCATTCGCACTTGGACCGTGCAATTGGCCAAAGCGCTGAATGTAGTGGGGCTAATGAACATTCAGTTTGCGGTCCAAGGGGAGCAAGTTTATATCATTGAAGCAAACCCTCGTGCCTCACGTACTGTTCCTTTTGTATCCAAGGCGATTGGTTTACCTCTAGCCAAGCTTGCGGCTCGCATCATGTCAGGTCAAACCCTAGAGTCAATCGGGTTTACAGAGGAGGTGATTCCTCAACATCTCTCTGTGAAGGAAGCCGTACTGCCCTTTGATAAATTTCCTGGTACAGATACCATTCTGGGGCCAGAAATGCGCTCTACAGGTGAGGTGATGGGTATTGATACAGACTTTGGCAAAGCCTTTGCTAAAGCGGCTCTCGCAGCGGGTCAGCGTCTCCCTCTGTCTGGAACTGTATTTGTCTCTATGAGCGATCGCGACAAAACCGCCGTTGTACCCGTTGTCCGTGACCTGATTGACATCGGCTTCCAAGTCGTGGCAACCGATGGAACTCGCAATGTCTTACGGGAGCATGGTCTAGAGGTTGAGTTAGTGCTGAAGCTGCATGAAGGACGGCCTCACGTGCTGGATTCAATTAAAAATGAGAAAATCCAACTCATTCTTAACACTCCCTCAGGCGAAGAAGCCCAAACCGATGCCCGTCTGATTCGCCGTAGTGCTTTGTCTTACAAGATTCCCATCATCACCACGATCGCTGGAGCCAAAGCTACTGCCGCCGCGATTCGCTCTTTACAATCTCAACCGCTAGACGTGAAAGCTCTACAGGACTACATAGCCTAGTTGGCCCATAGCCCCTATCCTGAAGCCTAGCAGTTGAATTCCCTAGGATAAAAGAAGAGTTATACTCCTCATCTTTTAATGGATGGGGAGTATTTTTTGTTGTAGATGCCCCCATAGAGCATTTACGATTTTTTCAGATATGCATTACGATAAGTTACCTTCGCCATACACCAGCCCCTAACCGCTAACTTAGGAACGGATGGCGATCTTTAAAGTTGAAAGCTGCCACAAAAGCACCGATGCCTTGAAGCTGTGGTTGATTTATGAGAGCTTCGGTCGTGAGCAGAAAATCTTAAAACAAGTTAACAATTCCTGGTCAATTCCAGAATTGCAGGGTTAATGATATTCACTGAATTTTGTTGCTCAGGATGCATTCGTGTTGCCGATTCGCGGGTACTCTAACGGTACATTCCCCGAAAGCCCAAAATTCAGTCTGAGGAGGTATGCCCAATCTTTTCTCAGAAATGTTACGATTGTTAACATTAAAACCCCTAAAATATTAAGGCCTTAGGCTTCTTATGTTGACAGACACAAACCTCTTAGTCGAAATTGCTATTTCTATCAGCTTGGGAATCGGGTTGGCTGCGTTAAGCTTACGTTCCAGCTCAGAAGCTCCTGAATACTCTGCGATTCCTATTCCTGTTAAACCTAACCGGAAGCCGTAAGTTCATCTTGGTCTAGCTGAATTTGTCCCTTGTGTATATTGCCGGCTATTTTTAGCCGGTATCCTCTATTTGCCCCTCGTGTCATCGTCAATCTAAGACTCAGCGCCATGAAAACTGCTCAGACTTCTACCGATCCCGTACGCGCTTACCTCCGAGAAATTGGTCGTGTTCCGCTACTGACCCATGAGCAGGAAATCCTTTATGGAAAGCAGGTCCAGCGTGTAGCAGTGCTTTATGAAATTCAAGAAGCTTTGGCTGAACGCTTAGGCCATGAACCAAGCTTCGTGGAATGGGCAGAGCAAGCCAAAATCTCTGAAAGCGAACTCAATCAGGCGATCGAGGAAGGAGAAACCGCAAAACGCAAGATGGTAGAAGCCAATCTGCGCCTAGTTGTATCTGTTGCAAAGAAGTACATTAAGCGCAATGTTGACTTATTGGATTTAATTCAGGAAGGCACGATCGGAATGCAACGTGGCGTTGAGAAGTTCGACCCTTCCAAGGGCTATCGTTTCTCTACTTATGCTTACTGGTGGATTCGCCAAGCGATTACCCGAGCGATCGCGGAAAAAGGCAGAACCATTCGTTTGCCTATTCACATCACAGAAAAACTCAACAAGATTAAGAAAGCCCAGCGACAACTGGCTCAAAAGCTCGGTAGAGCCGCAACCGCTGGGGAACTAGCAGACGAACTCGAACTCACGCCCCGCCAAGTTCGAGATTATTTGGAGCGGGCACGGCAACCGCTATCTCTGGATCTGCGAGTGGGTGACAACCAAGATACTGAACTGGGTGAGCTACTCGAAGACACCGGACCTTCTCCAGAGGACTTTGCGGCTCAATCTTCTCTGCGAGCAGATTTAGAGCGGTTGATGGCTGACCTCACACCTCAGCAGCAGCAAGTCTTAGCCTTACGGTTCGGCCTGGAAGATGGCAAATCCATGACTCTCGCTAAGATTGGCGATCGCCTGAACATCAGTCGAGAGCGGGTGCGTCAGATTGAGCGGGAAGCTCTAACCAAGCTGCGTAAGCGCAAAGCTGACATGCGGGAATACATTGCTAGTTAACCGCCTGTTAGCCTATAGTCTCTAGAGCGGGACAACCCATCGTCTTTGGTTCGGTTCTACCTACTGCCTGACTTCACTACTCCTGTTAGATTGGATTGTAGAAACTTGTAGAAACGTTAACAGTCAAATAACTTAGATAATTAAGCATCTCCTGCTTAATGTCGAGGCTGTTAAGTTCTACTGTCAGGAGGTCCAAGTTGAATAACTCATCTAACCCATTTCCAGAAGTTTTTGGAAGCAGCACCGAGTCTAGTGACTTGCTGTGGCGTTACGTGCAAGCGATGAGCCCCGAAACGGTCTCACAACTTTCCAAACCAACCTCGCCTGATGTCTTGCAGGTCATGGAGCGCAATGTCATTGGATTGTTGGGAGGTTTACCTTCAGAACATTTTGAAGTAGAGATCACTACAAGTCGTGAGCACTTAGGTCGTCTTCTAGCCTCCGCTATGATTAGTGGTTACTTCCTCCGCAATGCTGAGCAGCGGATGGCCTTTGAAAAATCTTTGCTTGCTTCTGAAACCTATACTTCTGACGCTGAGTAGGTAGACCACCAGGATTGCCCGTGTCCGCAGTTAACAATAAATCCATTCAACAGAACTCGGTAAATTGGGAAATCAGTTTGCCGAGTTCTGCTGTATTAGAGTTACGGCGATCGCTTTTGGATTGGTATCACCAATTTGGCCGTGACTTACCTTGGCGGCGCAATCGAGATCCGTATGCCATTTGGATCTCAGAGATCATGTTGCAGCAAACCCAAGTCAAAACGGTGATTCCCTACTATGAGCGTTGGTTAACTTTATTTCCAGCCATTGCCACCTTAGCAACCGCTGAACAGCAACAAGTGCTAAAAGCATGGCAAGGTTTAGGATATTATGCTCGCGCTCGCAACTTACACCGAGCTGCCAAGGTGATTGTTGAACAGCACGGCGCTACTTTTCCCCAAGATTTAGCAGCCGTTCTAAACCTCCCTGGCATTGGCCGTACCACCGCTGGCGGGATTTTGAGTGCCGCTTTTAATCAAGCAGTGGCTATTTTGGATGGTAATGTGAAACGAGTGCTAACTCGTTTGGCGGCAATAGAGGTTCCTCCATCAAAGGCAAGCAAACAACTCTGGGAACTCTCTGAGAATCTCCTTGATCCGGAGCAACCTAGAGATTTCAATCAAGCCTTAATGGATTTAGGCGCGACGCTTTGTACTCCGCAAAATCCTGCTTGCCTGATTTGTCCTTGGAGCACTCACTGCCGAGCTTATCAATTCAATCTGCAATCTGAACTACCCATGTTTGAAACTCGCGCCCCTATTCCTCACAAGCTGATCGGTGTTGCCGTGATCTGGAATGACGAGGGCCAAATCCTCATCGATCGCCGCCGTCAAGAAGGATTATTAGGTGGCTTGTGGGAATTTCCTGGCGGTAAGGTTGAGCCCGGGGAAACCGTAGAAGCCTGCATTCAGCGAGAAATTCAAGAAGAGTTGGGCATTGAGGTAACCGTGGGCGATCGCTTGATCACCGTTGACCATGCCTACACCCACTTCCGCGTCACTTTAAATGTGCATCATTGCCGCCACGTCAGCGGGGCTCCACAACCGATTGAATGCGATGAAGTCCGCTGGGTGACTTTGGCAGAAATTGATCAGTTTCCCTTCCCAAAGGCAAATGTGCAAATCATTGAGGCATTGCGCCAAGCAAGCAACGTTTAACTCATTCACATTCAACCCAATTAGAATCGGAGAAGGGCGATCGCATTACTGAAAGCCCTTGGTCGATTTCTTTTTGCCTTTGTCTTTCGCCTTAGACTTACCTACTTCAGCTAGCGCCTCTTGAAACAGATCATGTAAATGCACAGGTACGCTCGCAACTTCTGGTAAATCAGGCTCAAGTGGCTTATCAAACTCTTGCAGCAATCCAGGCAAATCTTGATCTAATTGAAACTCTGGCCGCTGTAACACCGTTTGCAGCAAACTCTCTAATTGCCTAGGATATTTCTCAGCCAAACGATACCAGACATAAGCATTGATCTCTGGGCTCTCCAAGTATCGGCGCACCAGCTTCTCAGCATTGTCAGCACTACTCAGATTATCAGCTATCAATAAGCTTTCAAATCGATGGTAGGTTGGTAGAAACATTTGACCCCAGCGAGGATGGGCTAATACTGTCACCTTTTCTGCTTTCTTTAGTTCAGCAGGTAGCTCAACCTTAGGCATCACCATTTTCATGGCTTGTGTACTTTCCATGACTTTAGCTACAGCCTTGGCATCCGCTCCTGCTGCCTCTGCTACCAACTCCATTTCAGCTGAGTCTACTCCTGCTTCCGCAGCTATTTGCGCGAGAGACTTAGAATCATCAATGCCAGCATCAGCCAGACGTTGTTGTGTCACCTTCTCCTGCATCTCAGCAATTTTCTTACTGAGTTCATAACCAGACATTGTGACTTCATCACTACCAAAGAAGTTCAAAAAATCCTGATGATATTGTTCTACCGATTGCCAAGATTGCTCTAATAATTCTGGTGCATCACTATAGAGAGCATGTTTATAATCTTGCTTAAAGTTACCGATCGCCACTGCCAACTTGGGTTTACCTAATTTCCCCATTGGAATACAAGGCCCAGAAAACATCCACTCTGTTTCAGTCAGAGGAGAAATTCGAGCTAACAAAATATCCCCAAATTGGAAACGAGACATCTCTTGTTTTGTCGCCTCATTATTAGGCTTAACTACATAAGGCTTGGCAGTTAGCCAATTCATCAGCTCAAACCCATCGACAAGAGTCTGCCTAATTTCAAACAATCCAATAAAGCTGTGATGCCAACTTGAAAGCAGGGCGCGATCGCTCTCTGACAACTCCGCTTGATCTTCCAAAAACAAATCAAGCGGAGTTTTATCCTCAACCTTACCCTCGGTCAAAAATGTATCTAACCACAAATTTCTCTGATTAATATCAGGTTGTTGACTGCGTAAATGCTCAGCACTATACACTTCCAGTGCTCGCGCCAACTCCCCTTCCGCTTCCAGGACAAATTCAATCAACGCTTGCTTTAAATCTTTCGCTCGTTCCAGAATGGCATCCACGGTCGTATCTCCCATAAACGATGCCACAATAAGCTTTTCAGCTACTGAGCGTCAAACACCTTTCGGTAGAAACTGTTAGAGGAGAGTAGGCAGGTATATTGAGGTTTCACGTCAAGAATAATCGCATCATCCTACGTACTGTCAGTTCCCTAGGTAATTTACATCCCTATTTAGGGATCGCAATCAACAATATGTACAGAGACAAAACAGAAAAGAGAGAGAGGAGTGCCTAGGCACTCCTCTCTCTCTTTTCTGTTTTTGATTATTGCCCTGGCATCGAGCTATTGTCCCGTGGGGCTGCCCCCAAAGTATCGTCGCCGCTACAGCGTTTCACCTCTGAGTTCGGGATGGGTCAGTGTGGTTCCACCGTGCCATGAACAC